>JAOUKJ010000630.1 GCA_029882675.1 Cyclobacteriaceae bacterium | reverse complement strand
TGAATACAGGTCGCATGGCAAATCGGTTAAAGCCTACTAAACATCAAAGATAGAAGGAATAGTTGAAAAATGCAAGTATTTCTATGACCCCTCCGCCCTTCGGGCACCTCCCCTTGAAGGGGAGGATATAACCCCTCCGCCCTTCGGGCACCTCCCCTTGAAGGGGTGAATTACCCCTCCGCCCGATGGGCACCTCCCCTTCAAGGGGAGGAAATATTATTTTAGGGGTGGGGGGAGGATTTTGAAGGTGTTTTGGATGACATCGCCATCCTGATCGATGAGGGTAAGGGTGTGGGTTCCGGGTTCAGGGCTTAGGGCCAGACGGTGGGTTTGCTTAGTTACACCTATATAAATATGATCCAGGTGCCAGTAAATTTTCTTTTCAGGAATTGGGTGTGCCACTTCGACGATAAATTCTTCTGTCTGGCTATTGAGTTGTCGGGGGACATATATACGTGCACCTTTTTTGGGGTAAATAAACGCCATATTTTTTTTCACTTCTCCACCGAGGCAATCAGCACGGAAAGGGGGCAGTCTTTTATAGCCTGTATTTGCCGCAGCATAGTAATATTCCTCAACAGGGGGCAATACAAACCAGCTTTTATGCACCATATTCAATGTGCTTTCGCATGAGCTGTTTACCTGAAAGGTTTCCGTGCTATCCAGATGTACTTTTTTATGAAAGGGGCAATGGCCTGTTTCAAGGCCTTTCCAATACACCTCCCTACCCATTACTTCCTCACAATTTTCTGATGCCCTAAAACCACTCATCGCGCAAACCGCTAGTTTACGCAGTTGGCTCGTTGGTTTAGTGAATCCTTTATCATTGGGCAGTTGGTCAAAAACCTCAAACATGACTGGTGCAGCTGCCTTTAATCCAGTAAGCCCGGGCCTCCCCTCTCCATCGGCATTACCAACCCAAACACCCACACAAAATTCCGGTGTAAAACCCACAGCCCAGGCATCGCGATGTCCAAAGCTGGTACCTGTTTTCCATGCATATTTCCCCGAAACATCATTCCAATCCCCGCTTTCATCCGGACGATGAACAATGGAAAGCGCATTGGCCGTATGCCATAAGGGGCCTTTATCCAATGGGTAGTTTTCTGCCTGATCCCAAAGAATCCTTTGTTCTCCCGAATGATAACTTACGGGTCCCGGTTTTTTTGCAGACAAATCATGTAAACTATAAGCCATGTTACGGTACATGGAGGTAATATCCCACAGGGTGCCTTCAGCTCCACCCAGGATTAAAGAAAGGCCGTAGTGATCGGCGGGGTAATGCAGGGTATGCATACCCAGTTTTTTTAGCAGGTTATAAAATTTTTCATAATGGTATGACCTTAACAGGCCTACTGCCGGCACATTGAGCGAACGAGCCAGGGCGATATCAGCGGGGACTGCACCGGCATAACCCTGGGAAAAGTTCTGCGGGTGAAAGCCATTGATGAACAAGGGCACATCTGAAAGCAGCTGTTGAGGCAGGATCTGTCCGTTATTGATCATGGCAGCATAAAGGAACGGCTTGAGGATGCTTCCTGTACTTCGCGCTGATGTAATGATGTCCACATCCATGCCGTGGTCTTTTCCTGAGGCCACATTGCCAACATAGGCCAACACTTTTCCATCTTTGACAGAAAGCACCAGAACAGCGGCATTGTAGATTTCATTGTCTTTGAACCGCTGACGAGCGTGTTCAAGTATTGCCGTAACTTTTTCCTGAAGTTGAAAGTCTATAGTCGTAAATCCTTTTTTTCCTTTCATCTTCTCTTTCACCGCACGTTGTATCAGGTGGGGGGTATATTGTGGTAGTGATTTTGGCCCTTTGGGCAACGGCTCTGAACAAGCCAGCTGGTAAGTCAGGCTATCAATCGCACCTTTTAACCATAGTTTGTTTAAGAGTTTATCACGCTTTTTTTTCAGCGTATCTCTGTTTTTCCCGGGATGAACCATGGAGGGATTATTGGGTAATACTGCAAGCAAGGCCGCTTCCGCCCAGGAAATATCATCAGGGGAGCGAGCAAAGTAACGCCAGGCTGCGGCCTCCACCCCCACCACATTCCCACCAAAGGGAGCATGTGAAGCATACAACCTGAACAGTTCTTCTTTGCTGTGCCTCCATTCGAGCCGGGTAGCAAGGATTATTTCTATTCCTTTTTCATACAGGGTGCGGGGCTTATTTCTAGACATCCTGATCACCTGCATGGTAATGGTACTCCCACCGCTTATTACTTTACCTGCTTTAATATTTTGCCATGCGGCCCTTAAAATGGACAGGGGATTAAAACCCGGGTGGTAAAAAAAGTATTCGTCTTCATAGAATAGCAGGGCCGTCCGGAATTTTTCGGTGTTGGTGTTTGTCTGAGGAAATCGCCACTGACCGTCGTCGGCTATAAGTGCACCGAGAAGCTCCCCATTATTAGCGTATAAAACTGTGGAATAAGGTGTATTAAAGATGGTTTTTGGAAGGGCAAGGGCATACCATAACAGGAGCAGGCCAATAAGGGCCAGTGTGAATTTTATTTTTCTCGTACGGAGCCTGATCATTTTGTGAAGGTAGAGATTTTAATCCCTCCGGCAAAAAAACTCTATTA
>JAOUKJ010000629.1 GCA_029882675.1 Cyclobacteriaceae bacterium | reverse complement strand
CGGGTGACCGATAACTGAGCTCTTCCTCAAAAAGACTTCGGGTATTAATAGGCTGGTCATCGATGGCTGTGATGATGTCTCCTTCTTTTAAACCGGCGTTTTTGGCTGCCCCATCCTTTTGAATATAAACGAGAACCACACCATTGAAATTGTTATCCGTAATGGTGATATCCAGGTTTTTGGCCATTTCAGAATTGAAATCTTCCACTTCACCCCCGTAAAAGGCCTTTTGTACCTCTCCGTAAGTCTTAATGTCGTAAAAAACTTTCTTTACGATGTCAACAGGTACGGCAAAGCCATAACCTGTATATGAACCGGTTTTTGATAATATGGCCGTGTTGATACCTACCAGTTCTCCTTTCTTGTTGACCAGCGCCCCACCACTGTTGCCCGGATTAATGGCCGCATCGGTTTGTATAAATGATTCAAGTGGAAACTTCTCCTGAAGGATATTGATGTCGCGGCCTTTGGCACTTACAATTCCCGCGGTAACAGTAGATGTCAGATTGAAAGGATTGCCAACAGCAAGAACCCATTCCCCTACGTGCACGTTTTTTGAATTACCCAGCGGAATGGGCGGCAGGTTCCGGGCATCGATCTTTAAGACGGCCAGATCACTGGAAGGATCGGTGCCTATTATTTCAGCCGGATACGAATTTTTATTGTATTGTACTTCAAGTTTATCGGCTCCCTCTACCACGTGATTGTTGGTTACGATGTAGCCATCGGTGGTGAATATTACCCCTGAACCTGTACTTACCTGCGCCGGGCGGCCGTATTCTCCCCCGAAGAAGTAATCCAGGAAGGTGCCGTAAGAGCCCTGGGATATATTTCGGACATAAATAACACTCTGGGTACTTATTTCTGAGGCAGTGACAAAATCTTCCGGTAAAGTACTGGGGCCTGTCGGTTGTGAATACAGGCCCGAATCCTCATCAAAGGCATTGCCCGTCATTACACCTGTCATTTCGTGGGTCGCGACCTTGGTGGTGTGCGTATCAGTGGGTTTGACGGCTTGTGTGAAAAGAAAAGCCCCGGCAAAGCCAGACATCAGACCGATAATCATCACTTCAAAAATATGCTTCATGGATTTTTTCATTGTTTTAAAAGTTATAGCAAATTCTGTGCATTTTATTAAAACGTGACAGATTTACATATGTTGGCCAAATTTGAAAAAATTATCGAATTAATTTTTTATGCTAAATTCACCCATAACCTCTACTTTTGCAATACTATGGGAATACGATCTGTCTTAAGCAAACCCCTGGCAGCATGGGTGGCTGGTAATAATAAAAAATGGTCTTTGCAACCCGGAAAGACCCAGGAAAAAGTATTCAGGCATCTCATCAGGGAGGCTAACAATACACTGTTTGGAAAAGACCACGGGTTTTCAGCGGTGAAGACCTATGATGACTTTAAAAAAAATGTCCCCATCAGAGACTATGAGGGACTCAGGCCTTATGTGGATAAGATCCTTCAGGGAGAAAGTAATGTCCTGTGGAAGGGTAAACCCGAATATTTTGCCAAAACATCAGGTACCACTTCAGGCACCAAATATATTCCCATTACCAAAGACTCCATTCCCAACCACATCAACAGTGCCCGCGATGCCTTGCTTTCTTATATTCATGAAACAGGCAAGGGACAATTTCTGGATGGCAACCTGATCTTCCTTTCAGGAAGCCCTGAACTGGATAAAAATGCAGGGATCAATACGGGCCGCCTTTCTGGTATCGTAAACCACCACGTGCCTCAATATCTTCGCACAAATCAGAAACCAAGCTATGCCGTGAACTGCATTGAAGACTGGGAAGAAAAATTAGAGCGCGTGATCGATGAGACCCTGGAGGCCCGGATGACCCTGATATCCGGTATCCCCCCGTGGGTGCAGATGTATTTCGACCGGATTATCGAAAAGACGGGGAAGCCCATCAAAGATGTCTTTCCCGACTTTTCAATGTTTGTGTATGGGGGAGTTAATTTTGAACCGTACAAAGCCAAGCTTTTTGAGTCGATTGGTAAAAAAATAGACGCTATCGAGACCTACCCGGCCTCTGAGGGCTTTATTGCCTATCAGGACACCCAAACTGAAGAAGGGCTTTTACTCCTGCTGAACTCCGGTATATTCTTTGAGTTTATTCCTGCCGATGAATATTTCAATGACAATCCTACCCGACTCATGATCGAAGAGGTGGAGCTGGGCATAAACTATGCGGTAATACTAAATAGCAATGCAGGTCTCTGGGGGTATTCCATAGGAGATACGGTGAAGTTTGTTTCTAAAAACCCCTATCGTTTGTTGGTGACTGGCCGGATCAAGCACTTCATCTCCGCTTTTGGTGAGCATGTGATTGGAGAGGAAGTGGAGAAAGCCATGAAACTCACTGTGGAGAAATTTCCGGAGACCGAGCTGGTGGAGTTTACTGTAGCACCCAATGTGACACCTGCTGAAGGCTTGCCCCTGCACGAGTGGTACGTGGAATTTGCCACACCACCTGCCGATCTGGAGAGATTTGAAGAACTACTGGACGGCCATCTGTGCAACCTTAACAGCTATTATGATGATCTGATTAAGGGGAAAATATTGCGCCCGTTG
>JAOUKJ010000099.1 GCA_029882675.1 Cyclobacteriaceae bacterium | reverse complement strand
TTTCCGCCGACTGGGCAGAAAATGATGATAAGATGGTGAAAGACTTTGAAGAACAACTCACTGAAATGTTTGAAAAAGCCGGATTTACAAATATTGAGGCCCGTGATTCGCACAGCGCCCCTGGTTCAGACATCCATGAAATGGGTGGCATCAGGATGGGCAGAGATCCGAAAACCAGCCTGCTTAACAGCTGGAACCAGCTCCACTCCTGCAAAAATGTTTTTGTAACTGATGGGGCATGTATGACCTCCACGGGCACACAAAATCCCTCCCTGACATACATGGCTATCACGGCCCGGGCGGCCAACTATGCCGCTGAAGCCCTGAAAAAAGGAAATCTTTGAGCCTTTAATTGGCTAATGCCCACTGATTGTTTAGTGAAATACAACAAGTTGTATTTATATTGTAACGTGGACAATTATCTTATCGTTGCAAATCCCCGGGCAGGGAGGAGGAACAGCAATCCGGCAATTAAAAAAATCAGATCCTTTTTTGACAGGAAAGGACTCCAATATGAACTTCAGCTGACCACCAAAGCGCGAAATGCAAAAATTGTCGTAGAAGAACATTTTACACCTTATTTTACACACGTGATAATGGCAGGTGGTGACGGAACAATCAATGAGGGATTGAATGGTTTGCCCGATTTCGATCGCCCCTTTGGGGTCATTCCCTGTGGTAGTGGCAACGACTTTGCCAAGTATATTGATATTGGACATCACCTGGAAGATCACCTGGAAACAGTCATCAGCAACCAGATTCTGGAAGTAGACGTGGGGCTGTGCAATGACCGTCGGTTTGTAAATGGAGTAGGCCTGGGTTTTGATGGTCAGATTGTTTATAACATGGAAAACAGCAACACCTGGATCCATGGTCATGCTGCATATTATTACCATGTGATCAGGATATTGGGCTCCTACAAGGAACGTCGCCTCCGTCTTGTCATAGATGGGAAGCAGTATGTAGAAGACATTCTCATCCTTATTATGGGCAATGGATCTACTTTTGGCGGGGGCTTCAAGCTGGCCCCGCAGGCGGACATCACCGATGGCCTGTTGTCTATATGTATCGTTCGAAAAGTGGCTCCGTTGATGCGCTTTTTCTATATCAACAGAATGAAGTCAGGCACACACGCCACTGTGCCCGGGGTGGAGTTTATGAAGGCCCGGGAAGTGTATATTGAAGAAGCAGATATCATGGGGCAAATAGATGGCGAACTGACTGATCCCCTGCCTTTACATTTACGAATGGCGAAAGAAAAATTAAAAGTACTGGCCTGCGGGGTTACTATGCCATAACTATCAGGTAGCCTTTTCTGTAACTAAACTGGCCATACACCTGATCCAGGAAGGATGGTCATTAAGGCTTTCTACAAGGTGCAATTCTTCCCCTCCGTGTAGTTTGAATAATTCTTTGTACTCAATACCTATTTCAACGATAGTTTCCAGACAATCGGCCGTGAAAGCGGGTGAGAAAACCAGTAATTTTTTACATCCGGATTCTGCTTTTTCTATCACTACCTTATCTGAAAAAGGTTCCAGCCAGTCTTTGTCAAGCCTTGACTGAAAAGCGACGGTATAATGGGATTCCGGGATCTCCAATTCTTTGGCCAGCATACGTGTAGTGGCATAACAAGTGGCCTTATAACAAAATTTATTTTGCGGGGTTATTTCATTTTCGCAGTTATGGTCATCACAAATGCCCTCCTCATATACTTTATCGACATGCCTGAGGGGAAGTCCATGATAGGAAAATATCACATGGTCATAGTTTTGCCAGTTGTGCATCACTCCAATCTCTTTCCATGCATTAATAAAATAAGGGTGATCATAAAACTGACTGATAAACCGAATTTCAGGGATTACCCACCATTGACTCACAATACGCATCACCTCTTCCTGAACAGATCCTGTGGTGGCTGAAGCATACTGAGGGAACATGGGCAAAACGATGATCTTATCGTAATTTTTTTTCTTCATCGCTGCCAATACGGCTTTCAGGGAAGGGCTTTTATAGCGCATGGCCAGGTGAACATCATACCCCTTGCCCAGGATTTTCTCCAGTTTACTCCTTACTTCCCGGCCATAAATCATAATGGGGGAACCTTTTTCTGTCCACAGTTCCTGGTATATTTTGGCCGATTTAGGTGCTCTAAAAGGCACAATGATCAGATTGACAAGTAGTTTTCTGGCCAACAAAGGAATATCAATGACCCTTTTGTCGTTTAAAAATTGAAACAAATAGGATCTGACATCTTTTACTGAAGGGCTGTCAGGAGTTCCCAAATTTACGAGCAGAACTCCTGTTTTTTTTGATAAAGCTTGCATGGTTCTGCAATTAAAGAAACAATGGGATTAGGAAAAAGCTAATTTTAATAAAATCAGACTGCGGCACCCGCTTCACTCACTTCACGGGATTTCTGTTCCTGCCCGGCAGCACTCTCTTCAACCTGTTCCCTTTGCCTGCTTTCCTTGCCAAAAAGATAATCATTTATCCTTTGTCTGATCTCCAGTGGAGTGAGATTATGGTCGATACGGCCATCGATAGCCAAAGACATCTGTCCCGTTTCTTCTGATATTACAAACACCAGTGTATTGGTCTCTTCCGACATGCCAATAGCTGCCCGGTGCCGCAAACCATATTGAGCGGGCAACTCGTCATTTTCTGACACCGGCAGGACGCAACGTGCTGCTTTTATTCTTCCTTTGTGAATAATCACTGCTCCATCATGCAGTGGGCTGTGTTTATCAAAGATAGACAACAGCAGGCGCTTGGATACTTCCGCATCGATAATATCTCCGGACTCGGCAAAAAATTTAAGCTGCGAATCGCGTGAAAACACGATTAATGCGCCCGTGTTCGTGCCTGAAAGCGCCCTGGCTGCTTCGACTACCGGGGTAATATTATAGGCCCTCTCCTGCTCTTTACGCTTCCAACGCAGCACATTAGTAAAAATACTGTCTTTATTTAAATCTGTCGTTCTTCCTACCAGCAAAAGAAATTTTCTGATTTCAGGCTGAAACAAGATGATTGCAGCCAAAACACCCACCCCCATAAACTGGCCTAATATGAGAGCCAATAATTCCATCTGAGCAGCCCGCACAATTAAATATCCCAAATACAAGGCCAATACACCCAGGAATATATTTACAGCCACACTGCCCTTCATCAGCTTATAAATCTGATACAGAAACAAGCTTACCAGAAATATATCCACGAGATCAACCCAGGAGACATTCAAAAATCCGATGTTAAATATAAATATCACTAATTCTATAACTATACTAAATTCTCATACAATTTAATAACTTCTACAGCTTCTTTCACATCATGTACCCTTAAAATTTTTGCTCCATTAAAAATGGCAAAGGCATTAAGCGCTGTCGTTCCGTTCAATGCCTGCTCCGGCGTACAATCCAAAACTTTATAAATCATTGATTTTCTTGACACGCCGATGAGAAGCGGCCTTTCCAAAACTTTAAAATAATCTAATTTTTTAATGATTTCATAATTTTGATGAAGTGTTTTTGAAAAACCAAGACCCGGATCAATAATCACATCATTGATTCCCACGGCATTAAGCGCTCCAATTTTTTGTTGAAAGTAATCAATCAACTCCATAAGCAGGTCGTCATAATGGGTGTTTTCCATCATGGTTTGTGGTGTTCCACGCATGTGCATGATGACGTACGGCACATTCATTTTCCTGACGAGGGGCCACATGTCCGGATCCATCTCTCCACCGGATATATCGTTGATCATGGAAGCCCCTGCACGTAGCGCTTCTTCTGCTACTTTTGCCCTAAAGGTATCCACCGAAAGCACAGCATCCTCAAAATGTGTCCTGATCAATTGAACAGCTCCTGTCACACGGTCCAATTCTTCCTGCTCACTTATTTCACCTGCGCCCGGCCGCGTAGAATACCCCCCGACATCCAGAATTTCCGCGCCCTGATTAAGCATTTCCTCCGCTTTCCGCACAATTTCATTTTCGGTTGAAACCCGGCTTTCCGCATAGAAAGAGTCAGGCGTAATATTCAATATGCCCATGACCACAGGTCTCTTCAAAGCGTGAATTTTGTCCTTCAAAAGGAGGTGCTGTTTTGTGTTAAAGATATCTTTCACCATTTTTACGCCACAATTACAAACATTAATACTTTGGAACCTAAAACGGTAAGCGAATATAGAGCAGTAATTCAGGTGTGCAAAGAACTTTTTGCCCGAAAAACCAAGGATTATGGTACAGCCTGGCGAATTTTGCGCCTTCCCTCCATTACTGACCAAATTTTTATCAAGGCCCAGCGTATCCGCTCAGTCCAGGAGAAAGGCACGCAAAAGGTTGATGACAACATCACAGACGAGTTTGTGGGGATCATTAACTATTGTCTTATCGCATTAATTCAGATCGAACTGCAAAATGATCCCCGGACTGAAATAGAATATGATGAGCTGGAACCATTATATGACAAGGCTGCGGAAGTAACCCGAAACCTGCTCAGTGACAAAAACCACGATTATGGGGAGGCCTGGCGCGAAATGCGCATCAGTTCCATTACCGACATAATACTAATGAAGCTGCTGCGCGTTAAACAAATAGAAGACAATGAAGGCAAAACCCTGGTGTCTGAAGGCATCGAGGCCAATTACCAGGACATGATCAATTACGCTGTTTTTTGTTTAATAAAACTTAACTTTCTAAAAAAATGATGAAACTGATCGACACTTTTTCACGGTATTTTGTAGGTGTGTTATTTATCTTTTCGGGGTTGGTTAAGCTAAACGATCCGATTGGCACAAAAATAAAGCTTGAAGAGTATTTTGAGGTCTTCGCCACCGACTTCGCCCCTTTCTTCGAGCTCCTTATCCCTGCGGCCCTGCCACTTGGCCTCATCTTAGTCGTTCTTGAAATTGTACTGGGCATAGCTGTTCTGCTTCACTATCGCATGAACGTGACAACATGGATATTGCTCCTGCTCATTCTCTTTTTCACCTTTCTCACTTTCTACTCAGCCTACTTCGACAAGGTTACCGATTGTGGATGTTTTGGCGATGCCATTCCGCTTGATCCCTGGCAGTCTTTTTTCAAAGATGTGGTACTCATCGTTTTTATCGCTCATTTGTTCTGGTATCGCAGGCAGTTTTTATCGTCCATTAGCCTCAAAGCAGGACATATCACCATTATTTCTGCCACCGTAGTGAGTTTCTTAGTGGGCATTTATGCCATCGAACACCTGCCCTATCTCGATTTCAGGTCATACAAAATCGGTAACAATATCCCGGCGCTCATGCAATCCGGTGCGGATCCCATCATTGAATATACTTTTATAAAAGGCGGCGAGGAGGTGCGTTCTCAGCAATATCTTTCAGAAGATGACGGCTACGCATTTGTAGGCAGTAAAGTGCTCAACGAAGATGAGACCATGCCAAAAATACAGGATTATTATGTCACTACTCCTACAGGAGAAGACTATACCCTTGGATCGCTGGAAGGGCTGAAGGTTATTGTTGTAACGCAAGGGTTGAAAACGTTACGGTATTCCAAAATGGAAGAGCTATCTGGTTTCATCCAAAGTCTTGAAGGCAGAATTGAGGTCATTGCCCTGACATCCATTCTTGAGGATGATTTTGAAAATCTGCGTCATGAATACCAACTGGCTGTACCTTTTTATTTTGTAGACAGTACAGTATTAAAGGCCATGGTTCGCTCCAATCCGGGCATATTGCTGATTCAGGATGGGACAGTACTGGGCAAATGGCATATTAATGACCTGCCTGATGCAGGTGAAATCGCCGGATTGATCTAGTATTACCAATATATATATCTGTGAAAATTTTTATTGTCGGATTACCCGGAAGCGGAAAGACCACCTTAGGCAAAGCATTTGCCCGGGCGAAGGGCATTCCCTTTATTGATCTGGATCATGTGATAGAACAGGATCAGGGAAGGCCGATAGCCCGTATTTTTGGTGATGAGGGCGAAGAATACTTTAGGCAATTGGAGTCCTCCACCCTTCAACGCGTCATTACTTCATCCGAAAATTTCATTTTATCTACGGGGGGTGGCGCACCCTGTTTTCATGACAATATGGTTGTTATGAAATCATCGGGGAAGGTGGTTTTTCTTGATATAAGTCCGGAAATCATTGTTAGTCGCCTTTCACAGGAGGATATTTCTGACCGTCCTCTTTTTGCCAGTGAAAAGAGTGATGACCTCCTTCTTCGGTTAAAATCTTTTCAAGTGAGCAGAACGCCCTTTTATCTACAAGCTGATATTGTACTTTCGGCTGAGAAGGCCACCGTTAGTAGCCTCGACGAGGCATTAAAAAACTAAATCAGAAATTAAATCCCAGGGTGAGCATGCCCTTCATCCTGGAAGAACGAATGTTAGCAGGTACACTCAGTTCATCAATATAGTATGGATAATATTCCATATTGGTGGTGGAATTCACAAAGGCAAAGTCAGTATAAAAATCCCGTGCGCGAATGCCTGCCCCCACTGAAGTACTTAGGATGTTTGAATTAAAGCCCTCAATGGCATATGGATCTCCATAAAAGGCCCCTCCGGCACGAACCCGGAAAATCTTATACCTCAACTCTCCACCTACCCTTACGTTGACCGCTTTCTGATAAGATGAGCTGATGAAATCATTTTCATCACTCATGGAAAAATCGCGTGAATTCAACCTGTTGCGGGAATAATTCACTGTTTCGATATCGGCTGTCAGGAATCCCATTTTACCGAAAAAAACTGTTCCGCCAATGCCTAATTTCGCCGGGGCTGTCAGACTGTAATCTGAAATCAATATTTCAGTCTCTTCAGTTATTTCCCCTAATATTTCTCCGGATACCGGGTGGGCAAAATCATTCCAGTTTGCGGCCATAAACGCATCGTATTCATCATTGATATTATAAAAAGTAGGCGAAACATAGGAGAGGCCAAACTGAACTATATCAATTGGTCTGACCAGCAATCCCAGGTTTACATTGATGCCGGTACCATCAATATTTAGGTTTTCATTGAAATCAATACTATTAATTTCATAGGGGGGGAAGTATTCCTTAAACCTTTTCACAGAACGGTACCTGAGGTTTGTCAGGCCCATACCCACGCCAAAAAACAATTTATCTTCATAGTTGCCTCCATAGGCAAAACTCCACTGGTAGTGTGAACCTCTCACATCGGTTTCTTCCCTTTGGGATTCGGGTAAATCAAGGATGTAGGAATCGTAATACCCATCTATGGTATCCAGAATAAAAGTAAACCAGCTCAAGCCCAGCAAGCTATTGTATTCAGAACCGCCTTTATCAAAAGATGACAATGGCCTCCCATCGGCACTACTCAAAAAATAATCAACAATAGAATCGTCGGGCCTGCCTTCCAGGGTAAACCCATTATGGTAAGTGTTGATCCGGTTAAAGTTAATGGCAAATGCTCCTCCCAAATACCCGCTGTCTTTGCCTTTTTTCTGGAAAATCATTCCCAGTTGGGGAATATTAAAAACTGAGCGGCTTTCGGTAGTATTCTCTCCATAATAGGATGTGTTGGTAAACAGGGATTCAATTCCTGCCGTAAAGCTGATGGACGACCTGTTGGCCATCCCAATCCCCGCGGGATTAGCGACTGCCTGACTGGGGTCTCCACCCAGTGAAATCTGCGCACCACCCAAGCCCTGTATTCGGGCTGAACCCCCCGGATTAGTCCTGCTGTACATCAGCGCGACATCGGCGTATGACTGACTATGGCCTATGTTGAATGCACACAGCATTACCAGGCTTAGTGATATAAGCTTTACGATCGTTTTCATATTTCCTGGGTTTTGAGCCTTCTAAATTTTAGTTTCCTCGTCTGCTACTTGACCGTGGCGCGCTACCTCCACTACTGGAAGATGAAGGCGTTGATCGCATGGAACCACCCGATGAACTTCCATTACTCCCGCCGGAAGAACTGGAGGGTGTATAGCTTCTGCTCCCAGAACTCCCTGAAGAGCGAGCTGGCGTATAACTCCTGCTACCCGATGATTGGGATGGTGTATATCTGCTATTGCTATTACCGGAAGAGCCAGACCTGTTCATTTGCGGTGCTGTATTCGTGCGGTTTGGGGCATATGACTTGTGATAACTTTTGGATTGGGTGCGCCCATAGTTGCTGTTGTTTGGAGCTGTGCCATTTGAATTCCGGTCAGGGCTGGGTTTAATATCCGTTCTGCCATTACTACTGCTATTATTGCGCTGATAACTCTCTCTGGTTCGCGTACTGTTTTGAGCAGGATTTCTATTGATAGTGGTATTCGGCGTACTGTTCGAGTTTCGCTGGTAAGAATCTCTGCTCACGCCTGAATTTCTACTTCCTTCACTTGAGTGCAACGTCTTATTTTCAGACCGCGTCTTGTAAGTTGTCAGGTTCCTTGATTCATAGGTTCTATCAGGGGCGAAATTACTTGTACGGCCTGTTGACCTGGTATATCCTGCTCTGGTAGGAACCGTTCTGGATTCGGGTTCTGCCACATAACGGCCGGAGGTTGCTCCTGTACGGCCCGTTTCACTGCTTGCAATGGATTGTGTTCTTCTGGTTTGAATAGGTTGATTTGAACTTGCATAACGGCCACCTGTTGACGTGGATTTTCTGCCCACTACACCCGTTGATCCCGAGCTGGTACCGGCACTGTTGTATGCATACCTTCCTGATATAGAACTTCTGGAAGACCGTTGCCCTCTCCTGATGGTGCGCCCGTCATAATTCTGATAAGAGCTGTTTGCATAGACTACCCTTGTTGTTGTAGGGTAATAATAACCACCCCCATAGTAATGATGATGACGATGTGTATAACTTGAATATCCCCATGGATCGTAGTAATAGGGGTCATAGTAATAGGGCTCATAATGACTGGCCCAGCCATAACTTACAGAAGACCAGCCCCATCCTGAGGTGATATAAAATCCACTACCATAATAATAGGGGTTGTGATAATGCGTATACCTTCTGTAATGTCTGTAAGGTGAGTATACGCGCACCCTGTAGAAGGGATCATATACCGTATTTCTATAAAACCAGGGATTACTCCAATAGATGTCATCCCAACTTGAACGACCATAATAATTGTTGATGGTCACATTCTTGCCATCTGCTTCTTCCAAATCGTAGTCCTCATCAAAATACCCCTCATCTCCGGATTCCTCACTGTTATAACTCTCTACTCTATCCAGGTAGTCGGGATTGGCGTACTTGTCGGGTACTTCATCCTGATCCAGGGTATCCAAGGTAACTTCCTGCTTTGCCGAAACAGGAGTTTCCTTTTTATTGACCTTTCTGTCTTTCGACCTGAAGTACATATCATCATACTCCTGGGCCACAGCTGTTGTCATTATGGCAAATATTGAAAAAATACTTGCTAAAAGACCGGTTATTTTCGATTTGGTTTTCATGACAATAGTATTTTAAAGTGAACCCACTTATTTTTACGTCCAATTTCCGTAAAAGATGGGGAAGTAGCAACTTTTTTTCGTTAAACTACCTTTCTCCTTTTATACTAACAAATTTTATACCAAAATTGATCCATGGCAAAAGGAATTCCAAAAAGAAGCGAAGATTATTCAGGTTGGTACAATGAAATAGTCAAAAGGGCCGATTTGGCCGAACATTCACCGGTCAGAGGTTGTATGATTATCAAACCCTACGGATATAGTATCTGGGAAAAAATGCAACAGGCTTTGGATAAAATGTTTAAAGATACCGGGCACGTCAACGCCTATTTCCCCATTTTCGTACCCAAATCATATCTTAGTAAGGAAGCTGCTCATGTAGAAGGATTTGCGAAAGAATGCGCTGTAGTGACACACTATCGTTTGAAAACTTCTGAAGATGGCAAAGGGGTGATCGTAGACCCTGATGCTGCGTTGGAGGAAGAGCTGATTATCCGGCCAACCTCAGAAACAGTCATCTGGAGCACATACAAAAACTGGATACAGTCTTACCGGGACTTGCCCATTCTTGTAAACCAATGGGCCAATGTTGTACGCTGGGAAATGCGCACGAGACTATTTTTACGCACGGCCGAATTCCTTTGGCAGGAAGGGCATACAGCACATGCCACTCAGCAGGAGGCCGTGGATGAAACCTTACAGATGCTTAATATCTATGCGCGGTTTGCCGAAGATTTCATGGGCATGCCCGTCATAAAGGGACGCAAGAGTGAAAGTGAGAAATTCCCCGGCGCGGTAGACACCTATAGCATAGAAGCCCTGATGCAGGATGGTAAAGCACTTCAGTCGGGCACCAGCCACTTCCTGGGGCAAAATTTCGCCAGGGCCTTTGATGTGAAATTTGCTGACAAAGAAGGAAAACTGGATCTGGTTTGGGGCACTTCGTGGGGGGTAAGCACACGCCTGATGGGGGCATTGATTATGGCTCATTCTGACGACAAT
>JAOUKJ010000628.1 GCA_029882675.1 Cyclobacteriaceae bacterium | reverse complement strand
CCAGAAATGCGTAGAGTTCCTGGGCTCGGGGGAAAGTCTCGGCCGACCAGTTGGTCAGGGCAAATAAGCCATGGCCGTTCTTCCGGTGAAGGCCACGCAGAATATCTTCGGTACCGGTGATCACACCACCCAACATTTCTTCCCAGCGGTCGTAGTAGGCCCTGATGTTTTCCTCATGGGCCGGGTGCTGCTCCACCAGCCACTCGGTGGCCTCCTGAAGGGTACGCCCGGCGTCCTGTTGCTCGTTCCAGTGGAAAGTGCATACATTCTCCAGAAAATCTTCCACTTCCTTACCGGTGTCGAATATTTTCTTGTAAAGGTAGCGTGGGTCCCAGTCAATCAGTACCCCACCAAGGTCGAATACAATATCCTTTATTTGATGATTGCGCATTGTCAGGTGATTTTAATGTCTGATAATCAATATGAGTGGTATATTTTCTTTTTTGCCAGTGGTGTTCGGATAAAAATGAAGTACGAACTTCTACACATACATATCATCATTATCCAGAACAGCCAGGTCAGCCAGAAATGCACCTATTTTCGTTGTGCAGGCTTCAAAGTAGGCCTTCCCTTTCTCAGCGGTCGATTTGGCCGGATTGCCTACGCCCGTATCTTTCGTTACGCTTGTCCAGGCGCGTTGGGCAGTGACCCAGCCTTCTTTAAAACCAGCGAGTTTAAACTGCCGTGCAGCCCCGTCACCAGCCACCTCCAGGGGAAGCATCAGCTCAGGTGTCAGGTGTAACATCACACTGGTTTCCAGCTCACCGGCATGGTCGCCGGGCTCATCGAAATAATCATTTTGAGGGAGCGCTTTCCACCAGTCGATACTACAGACAAACACCTCGGGGTATTCAATGGAAAGCTCCCTGATCATCTGCTTGAAGTTATTTCCCCCGTGCGAGTTAAGGATGACCAGCTTAGGCACGTTATGCGCTTCCAGCACCTGAACCACATCCCGAAGGATGGCCATCTGTGTAGACGGATTCATATTCATGCACAGGTTCACATCCATCTGACCTGTATTTACCCCAAAAGGGATGACAGGCAATGCTACGACCTTCGCTCCTTTTTCCCAGGCAATACCCGCTGAGGTATTGGCCATACTTTCTGCCTCATAACAGTCTGTACCGTAAGGCATGTGATAGTTATGTGCCTCAGTAGCTCCCCATGGCAATACGGCAACTTGATATCGCGTTTCTTTTGCCGCTTTCCAGTTGGTTTCCTTCAATACGTAAGGTCGGATTTTCGCACTCATAAATTTTGGTTATAATGTTTCAAGTATCTTCAAATGAGATGTATCATTAAATTTATCAATGATAAACTGTTTTCCGGTATATGTGAGCTCATAAAGTCCCAGGTTGTTGTGCTCGAAGATATCCATGTATTTCAGGGGATAATTTAGCAACTGACACAGCAAAATACGCATGGCCCTGCCATGTATACACATCAGGATTTTCTGCTCATCGTGCTGATCCAAAATGTGTTGCATCACCGGCTGCTGACGTCGCACCACATCTTCCGGGCTCTCTCCCCCCCCAATGATCATGTCTGTACGCCCTTCCTTCCACTTGTCCAGCACTTCATGGTAATAATTGTTCTGTATCTGGTCTGTCCCATTACCCTCATGATCACCCCAGGATATCTCGTTCAGCCCTTCATAGCTTTCATGGGGTATTCCCTTTTCAATAAATTTCCGCACCGATTCCTGACTCCTGCGCAGGGCTGAAGTATATACTTTATCAAAAGCCTGGTTTTTATAGGCCAGATAAAAAGCATCGGCTTGTAATTTTCCCGTATTATTGAGCGAAGCATTTATACCACTTCCCTGGACGACACCACGTAAATTGTAATCCGTTTCCCCATGTCGTAGCAGGTATATTTTTTTTAGTATCAATTTTAAGCTAATTTTCGGACGCTAATTTATTAAGGAAATTTTTAAAAATATGTTTTCCCCTGATATTACTGTTGAAAAGTTGAATTTGCTTTCCAGGGGATGCCTGGTGGAGCATCTCGATATTGTATTTACTGAGGTTGGCCCCGACTACCTTAAGGCGCGTATGCCCGTTGACCACCGCACGCAACAACCCCATGGCCTCCTGCACGGAGGGGCTTCTGTGGCGCTGGCCGAAACGCTGGGTAGTGTAGGTGCTACAGCCTGTATCGACAGGGAGCGCTATATCGTTGCTGGTCAGGAAATCAATGCCAATCACATTCGCGGTGCAAAACAAGGAATGGTATATGGTACGGCCATGCCCATTCACACCGGCAGGACATCACATGTGTGGGAAATAAAAATCACTGACGATCTGGGCAATCTGGTGTGTATCAGCAGGATGACAGTAGCTATTCTTGAAAAGAAAAAGACAAAAGAATAAAAAAGCATGACCAACACGGAAAAAACCACTCCATACCCTGATACAGGAGAAATCCCGGTGATCGGGAACGTGGATGAGGCCATTTTCAGGTTCATGCATGCTGCCCGGACTGTTGGGGCATCACTGGCCGTATGGCGCTTGCCACAATCGGAAAACTACAACATCGTTGTTAATACCGGGCCCGTTCATAAGCCGCGTGAAATACCCCTGGAAGAATTGCCCACCGGTTTTATGTTTGCC
>JAOUKJ010000627.1 GCA_029882675.1 Cyclobacteriaceae bacterium | reverse complement strand
CCGTACTTCAATCCCTATCCAACTCACAACTTAAGTTTGGAGACTATCGATTGATTACTGATTTGGGGGCTCCCGGACAGAACGGAACATACCTTATCCGCGTTGAGGAAGGAGAAAAAATAGGTAACCTATTTGGCCCTTTCCACGATGAAAATAATCCCGTAAATGAAAACGGAGACTGGAATATTTTGGATACCGATGATAATGGAACCATTGACACGGATGACCATGGGGTGATTGGCAACGGCCTTCCTGACTATCAATTGGGCTGGACCACCAGTTTGAAATATGGCAACTTCGATGCCAATATGTTCTGGCGGGGTGTTTTCGGTCATGATCTGCTCAATACTTTCAGGGCTTTTTATGAAAACCCAAACCTCAAATACAATATGCTGGAATCCTCTTTCAGCCCGGAACTGGCAGGATTAATTGGTGAAACAAATATCTATGGAAGTTACCACGTGGAAAAAGGCGACTATGTAAAACTGGATAATTTATCTTTAGGTTATAGCCTCAATATCAATGAGGACAGCCCATTCACTAAAGCACGGTTTTATGTGACTGGTATGAACCTGATTACCATTACAGGTTATTCAGGTGTTGATCCTGAATTCAGACCCGATGATGATGATGGTGGAGTTTTAGCACCTGGTATTGACCGCCGGAACACGTGGTTCAGAACCCGCACATACACATTGGGCGTACAACTGGGCTTTTAATTGTTAATAAATTAGATTATTAATCATAAGAACAATGAAAAACATGTTTAAAATAAAATATATAGCGGGTCTGCTGATGTTGGGCTTTACGATGTCCTGTACAAACCTCGATGAGGAACTGTACAGTCAGATTGCAGCCAAAGATTTTGGAAAGACCCAGGAAGAAGTGGCAGCCGCCCTGGCCAATGCCTATACAGGATGGACCGGCGGATTTATGGAACCCTGGACAGCCAGTGAAGTGTCCTCTGATGAAATGGTGGTTCCTACACGGGGTGCCGACTGGTTTGACAACGGCATGTGGCAACGACTGCACACGCACGCCTATCTTTCAGGGGATGATTCTCCAAAAAACACCTGGCCCCCCCTCTTTGGTGGTATCAATACAGCCAATCGCTTGTTGAAACAATTTGAGCCCCTGGCTGAACCCGGTAATGAAGCCGAAAAGGCCGTGGCCGAGTTGAAAGCTCTCAGGGCCATGCACTATTTCTTTTTGATGGATCTCTATGGTAATGTGCCTTTGCAAACGAGCTTTGACCAGACGGACATTGATAATGGAAGTGGAGCTGATTATTCCCAAAGAGTAAAAGTATATAATTTTATCGTGGGTGAATTGGAAGGAGCATTGCCACTGCTGTCAAAAGCCAAAGATCAGACCACCTATGGTAAGATGAACTATTGGGCAGCACAAGCGCTATTGGCCAAGTTGTATCTGAATGAAGGGGTTTATAACAACCCGCCTTCGGCCGGCTCTTATATCAAGGCATCTGCTGCAGCGTTGACCAAAGCCGCTAGTGCCCTTGATGAAATCATCGATGATGGTGGATTTGCCTTGGAAGCTGACTATTTCAGTAATTTTAACGCACACAATGAAGCATCTACTGAAAATATTTTTGTCATTGTTTATGATCAGGTGTTTGCAGGCGGATTAAACATTAATATGCGTACTTTCCATTACGGCACCCAGGACACTTACAACTTCACTGCCCAACCATGGAATGGCTATTGTACCCTGGAAGAGTTTTACAACTCCTTCGACAAAAACGACAAGCGTTTTGGAGATATCAGTCCGGTCGATTGGCCAAACCGTCCCGGTATGACTATTGATCAGAACAACCGGACAGGCCGCAGCATGTTTATTGTAGGACCTCAATTCAAATCAGATGGAACAGCTGTTACCGATGGATCACAGTACGATGAAATTGACGGCGCACCACTGGTATATACACCTGAAATTACCGAGTTGGGGCCCAAAGCTCAACGGCAGGCCGGCGCCCGTGTTGGTAAATTTGAATTTGAAGTGGGCAGTACTCCTGAAATGAACAATGATTACCCCATTTTCCGCTATGGTGACATCTTGTTGATGCGCGCTGAGGTTTATTGGGCAACTGGCAATACAGCCCTGGCCCTGGCCACCGTAAACAACCTGCGCGCTGTAAGAGGCGTGCCAGATCTGCTTACATTGGACAACGGAACATCCAGACTGGGTGACCACCTGCTCGGTGAGAGGGCACGAGAAGTAGCCTTTGAATACTGGAGAAGAAACGACCTGATACGCTTCGGTCGTTACAACGATGAATGGTGGGGAAAGGAAACCAACCCTGCAGGCTCACCTGCTTCTACACCAGTATTTGATCCACACGTCAATGTGTTTCCTATACCCGAAGCGCAAATCCAGGCCAGCACTAGCATTAAGCAGAATCCCGGGTATTAGTAAGATTAAAAGAAGTTCTTTTGGAAAGGGTAAGTATCAGCTTACCCTTTCTTTTTGGATAACGTTTTATATATCACCCCTTACGGGGTTTTTTCTTTCTACACTGTATATATACAATAATATCATCCCTGGCGGGATTCAATACCCGCTATTCAAGTGACATATAGTATTTTAGTACTCAAGTATT
>JAOUKJ010000626.1 GCA_029882675.1 Cyclobacteriaceae bacterium | reverse complement strand
ATGCTGCACTATACATACTCGATTCATCCAAACCTGCTGAATTACGTACTTTCATATTGACTGTAAAAGTTGTAGTATTAGTCTTATCGTCATGCATTGAAACCCCCTCCAATCCTTCTAATTCTCTTCCATCAATCACCCTATTTTCTGCAAATGCATACGTTGAATTGTGAACGTAATCCTCAGCCAACGGATCAACATTAAAGAATCTTCCAATAGCAGGATCATGGTTTCTCCATTTAAACTGCACCCAACCTAAATCTAACTCATCTTGTATCTCTTGTCCTTGGAAGAGGAAGTCATTGGGCGTACTGCCATTTCTCTGCTGCGAGTTAAAAGTCAAGCCATCCCGAATCGACTCGGGAGAGTAGTAGTTATCACATTTTTTTTCAGCCCCCTTCCGGTTTTTCCAGGTACCCCCAAAATTTTCCGCACTTTTCCTTTCAGCCCCCCTGCTCCATATTCTCAAAAATGGAACTGAGGACTGCCTGCCGGTGTCGGTATTTATTCTTAGGCATCCCATTGGTGCTAAGATAAGTATTTTCTTTAAAATATACTTTTGCAAACTAATATCAATACCTCAACAAGACCAAGTAAACTAATGAGTAAAATGATTATGCCATTAACCTCTGTTATGAGCTTTCTGATCAACCTGGAGGCGTCTTCGATGTATTTGTTTATTCTTTCCATGTGAGTAAAGACAGTTGACAATTTTATTATTTAAGCCGAAGGTAAAACAGAGGATAATACCGTCTGAGGACAGCCCCTTTCAAAGTATCTGGAAGGCATAAAAAGCAGCTATCTGGCACGTAAAATAATCACGGTATTAATCCCGTATTTAACTACGTATTTCTTCCTCATGGAAGTCAGGTACAGGACAACGCCAGACCCCTGCCACCAAACCACAACCCACCATCAACCTTTACATACACAGCCTCCCGCCTATGCGGGATACAACATACTTTTTAAAAGAAAAAACCAAAAAAAGAAAACCCTTCTTTTTGGGCGGGCATGGGTAAAAAGCAAGGCTGTGCAGTGGTTTACGGCGGGTCGGCCAGCGGGTCGGCTAAATAGCAAGCAGCCTTGCTTTTTAACGGTGCGGGGGGATGTGTGCCTGCCCGACTGCGGGTGGCAGGCGGGGCCCGCCTATCTTTGCTGCTCTTTTTTGTTTGTTTTTGTTTACGACTAAGCCCTGGATATTATTGGCAGCGGGCCTGTAAAGCCGGAACGAAGGTGGTCGCTTTTGAAGGGGACTTGCGGGTCGGAAGTGGCCATCCTGAGTGTAGGCGCAAGTCCGAAGGAAGCCTGCCAGGAATAGCCCGATAGGGTGACTGGCAGTGAGTCCCGATGGCTCGGCGCGTTGGGTTTGCGCGCTATCGGGACGGTCTTACTGAGACGGCAGGCTCGCATAAACAAGGGCTGTGGGTGGTTACCACACGGTGTGTAACGCAGTGGAACACGGTGTGGTAACCACAGGAACAGCCGTGAGGATTGACGCAGGAGAAGCAAAAAACATGACAGCCCAGGCCCGAAGGGTGCCAGGTAGGCTGAAATCTTATCTGGCAGGCTGGCGTGGCTTTTGCACCGACAAGGAAAGACGAACACCGGTTTACCTGCGCGGGGGATGTGCGTTGGCTTTGCGGGTGGCCGAGGGGCTCGGGGCGGCCTTGCGGGAAGGTGTATCAGTTTTTGTACAACCTGCCCAACAGAGTAGCTACACCTTTAATCTTTTTCATAATAGATAACATCCATAGTTTCTATTTTACTAATACCTTTATCAGATGTTATTACCGGTATGCCAAGATATTTTGAGGTGCCGAGAATAATACTATCAGGCAACTTGATTTTCTCTATGCGCTTCAACCTGATTACTTCCCCTTTGATCTGGTTGTTTATGTCAATTATAATACACTTATCTAAAAACTCTTCGATCCGGTTTTGGTCCTCCATAGTTATCCCCTGATATCCCAACAACTCAAGCTGTGTTACAAAGGAAACATAGAGCTTTCTGTTAAACAGTAAATTGGACAGCACTTTGTCACCCGACAGTAAATATAGTATGATATTGGTATCTAATAATATACTATTCCCATTCATCCCGCATGCGCTTTTGGATTTCCAAAGGATCTTCTTTTAGCTTGATTACACCACAAAATTTATGGGTATCTACCCCCTTGGTTTTAAGGGCTTTTTCAATTTGATCCTTCAACTGCTTTTTAGAGCCACCTTTTTTTATCACTGTTACCATCTTTTCATAGTTTTCCATAAAAATAAGGATTTGTTTTTGCTTTTAGTTCATCCCAACGGATGATATTGATTTATCCGCCTGTTTTTTTCCAAAACATACGGCCAAGTTTCATCCTGCAACCCCTCAATACCACTGTGCTGGTAGGTTTTCCCGACTGAACAGGCGGCCTCCGTGTACTGATGTACCGTCCCGAAGAGGCAGCAGGTCGGGGCGGTGCCGGGCCATCTGTTTTACCGACTACTCGCCCTGAACATCATAGAAAAAATATCAAGACAATACCTGCTCACACCCCAGGCACAAAAAATGGGCTTTGGTGAGATAAAGGATAATTCGGATCAGGTTGCACAGGCCTTTCCCCCTCTCTTTACAC
>JAOUKJ010000098.1 GCA_029882675.1 Cyclobacteriaceae bacterium | reverse complement strand
CCCCGAGCCCGGTGAGGAAGTTGCCTCTTTTTTCTTGATTGGAAGGATGTTCCCCTGCTCATCGATAGGATAGGAGGTCACTTTGTCTGTGCCCAGGTCGGCCACATAGATAAAGCGGTTGTCCGGGGATACAGTGACTGAGTGAACATGCGGTTCATTTTGCCGCTCGGAATCCGCACCACTTCCAGTGTGCCTAATGGTATTATTGACAGGTAATAAATGGCCGTTATTATTAATAGGCAGTGTGGTAATGCTCCCGCCCACATAGTGGGAAAGGTAAGCCATATTTCCCGAGGGATTTATAGTGATATGGCAGGGGCTGCGATCGCCGGAAAGCTGGTCGTTGATGTGTCTCAGTGTGCCATCTGGTGAAATTTCAAAAGCGCTTACAGATCCCCAATCCGGTTGTTTGCTGGCTATACTGCCCCTATTGGCGCTGTACAGATATTTTCCGGAGGGGTGAAGGGCGATAAAAGACGGGCTGGTGGGTGTGTTGATCGTTTGGGTTTTCAATAGCGTCCCTGCCTGGCCATTAAAACGAAAGACATAGATACCCTCACTACCCCTTTCGCTGTAAGTGCCTGCATAGAGGTGTATTTCCTGCGCCATGATATTTGAAAAACCGCATAGGGCAAAGAATAAACAAAGTGACCGGGCGAATTTGTTCATAAGAATATTGACCATTTGAGTTTCATGATACCAAATGAGAAGCCACCTAAAACTACTTGTTTTTAATAATAAGGTATTTGATCGGCGTCTGACCTGTATTCCTGATGCCATGCATTATGCCGGAAGGACAATATAACGTACTATTTGCTTCCACCTGCTTTACCTGATCACCCAGTTTAAATTCAGCGGAGCCTTCCAGCAGCATGATGATTTCTTCAGCCTCGTGCTTATGCGGGGCATGGTTGGCATCCATAGCCTTTACCTGGCTCATTTTCAGATTCATCAGGCCATGAGACATTTCTGTCGGCACATACCAGTACTGAAAGCCTTTTTTAGTAGGTGAGCCATTGGTGCCGTCAAAATGTCGGACGTATTGATCAATGTCACCGATGTTTTCTGCATTGCTTTTTCCGTTGGCCCGGAGCACCTGACCATTGTCGGTATTTGTCGTCCCAAACAAATAACCCAGTCCGAAAAGACCGGTTGCTGTAATGATGATGAATAGTTTTGTTTTCATAATTCTCTATACGCTGAATGTTGTCACCCTCCCGTGCCCTTAGCTTTTAATTTAATAGTAACGGACATCTGTTTATTGATGCTTGAGGTGCCGTAAATATACATTGCTTTTGATACTACTTCAAATTACCCTTTCAAGGTGTAAAGACAATTTCCCGGATCCCTGCACATAAAAAAAAAGGGACACTATACAGCGTCCCTTTTTTTTAAACTTTCGGGTTATTCACCTTAACATATTTTTTCAATCAGGTCAGATACGCGGGCAGCATAACCTGCCTCGTTGTCGTACCAGGAAAGTACTTTCACGGTTTTACCCATAACTGAGGTCATGTCAGCATCAAATATTGAAGAGTGCTTGTTGCCCACAATGTCAATAGACACAATCGGATCTTCAGTATATTGAAGAATGCCTTTCATCGGGCCCTCAGCTGCGGCCTTCATGGCGGCATTAATTTCTTCTTTTGTCACTTCTTTTTTCAGTATAGCCACAAGGTCAGTCGCTGAACCTGTTGGGGTAGGCACACGCATGGCCATTCCATCGAGTTTTCCTTTCAGCTCAGGCAAAACCAGGCCAACAGCTTTTGCAGCTCCCGTAGTAGTAGGAACCATCGATAATGCGGCGGCACGTGCCCTTCTCAGATCGCTGTGAGGAGCATCCTGTAAACGTTGGTCAGCGGTATAAGCGTGAATAGTCGTAATATACCCATGGTCGAGTCCAAAACTGTCATTGAGGACTTTAGCAATAGGAGCCAGGCAGTTGGTTGTACATGAGGCATTTGACATGATGGTTTCTTCACCAGTCAGGATATCATCATTTACGCCCAATACAACAGTAGGGATGTCTCCTTTAGCAGGAGCAGAAATAACTACTTTTTTGGCACCAGCTGTCAGGTGTTTTCCCGCGCCTTCTGCATTCACAAAAAAGCCGGTTGATTCAAGAACAATATCTACGCCAAGTTCTTTCCAGGGCAAAGCGGCAGGATCTCTTTCTGAAGTAACACGAATCGATTTTCCATTTACGATAAAACCATCAGCCGTAGCTTCTACTGTACCATCGAACAATCCGTGATTAGAGTCGTATTTCAGCAAATGTGCTAACGTCTTAGTATCTGTCAGGTCATTAATAGCAACAACCTCAATACCTTCTTTTTGCAAAAGGTTTTTAAAGGCCAGACGGCCAATACGTCCAAAACCGTTAATAGCAACTTTTGTCATGATAATTTTCTTTTTATTTAATTAAAATTTGCAGCCACAAAAATAAGACAGGGGAAGGTTAAATACTAATGGATTACAGGAAAAGAAGACTGCCTGATTTATTTGTATAACAAGTCGTCCCATATTTTTCCAAATGGGATTGAAGAGCGGGTACTTAATGCATTCACAGCCCTTTTCCTTTTAGGCTGCATTTTATAATTCCAAAAAAAATACCTACCTTTGTTGTTCAATTCATAAAATGAAGATGGAAGGAATAAATTATTTATAAATGTAATTTCCTTTTACCCGATTTCATAAATTGAAGAGAGGCAAGGGGCCTCTTATCTTGCACACTTAATCACGCTATATCATGAATCTTTTTGTTGCCAATATTAGCAATTCAGTAGATGAAGCTGCCCTAAAGGCACTTTTTTCTGATTATGGCGAAGTTGAATCGGCCAAAATAATTATGGACAAGTATACAGGATCATCTAAGGGTTATGGCTTTATTGAAATAAACAACGAACAACATGCTCAGGAAGCCATGGAAGCCCTTAACAACAAACCTGTTGATGGAAAAAACCTTGTAGTATCAAAAGCAAGGCCCCGAACTAGCAATTATTAGTATAAAACATTTAACATTTCAGTCAGATGAAGTGTGTTCTGCCTTGTGGTATTTCATATTAAATTGAAAGATATACAATTTGGTTATCTGATGAGTTTTCGAAAGCAGGAAAATAGCGGGACACGACTTTAATATAATAATGATAACATTAAAACAGTTAAGTCCGGAGTCCTTTAATTTAAAGGCACTTCAGCAAGAAGAATATGGGTACCGAATACCTGCAAAGCTAAAAACAATTCCACAAGAATTATCGGGCAAAATCATATGGGGTTGTGCTCATGCAGGAACCGGAGAATGGATTTTGTCTAGCTACGCTGAGGATATGGAGAATACACGTCCTGTAAAAACGAACGATAACACAAAAGAATCAGTTTATTATGTAGAACGAGCAGATAGGGGGTGCCTTTTAAAGTATAGTATTAATAAAGAGGACATGCAAAATGATTTGGTACTTTCCCTGATCAAACATGACGCGGGCAGGGTAAAAACAGGCCTGTATAATATTATCAAGAAGTCATCTGCACAGAAGGAAGTGACAAAATCCCCATTTGCATAATGAGAATAATGAATATAATAAGCGGTAAAGTATTACTACTATGAAGCAGCTGAAAATAAGTAAGCAGATAACTAACCGCGAAAGCCAATCGCTGGACAAGTACTTGCAAGAAATTGGCAAGGTAGATATGATTACTCCTGATCTGGAGGTGGAACTTGCCCAGCGGATCAGACAGGGCGATCAGATGGCACTTGAAAAACTCACAAAAGCCAACTTGCGTTTTGTAGTGTCGGTGGCTAAGCAGTACCAAAACTATGGACTGACACTTGGTGACTTAATTAATGAGGGCAACCTGGGATTGATCAAGGCAGCAAAGCGATTCGATGAAACCAGGGGATTTAAGTTCATCTCCTATGCGGTATGGTGGATCAGGCAATCGATCATGCAGGCACTGGCTCAGCAGTCGCGTATGGTAAGGCTGCCCTTGAACAGGGTAGGATCAATTAATAAAATTTCAAGGACTTTTTCAGATCTGGAGCAAAAGTTTGAACGCGAACCCTCACCTGAAGAACTGGCTGAGGAAATGGATCTTCCCCTTCAGGAAGTTGTCAGTACACTGCGGGTTTCAGGCCGGCATGTGTCGGTAGATGCTCCCTTTACACAAGGTGAGGAGGGTAGTCTGATTGACGTTTTGGCTGATGAAAATGAAGTGGCTCCCGATACCGGTTTGATGGAAGACTCGTTAAAAAGGGAAGTTTCCCGGGCTTTGTCTACGCTTACTCACCGTGAATCAGCTGTTATCTCATTTTATTATGGCCTGGGTGGAAATCCATCCATGACACTCGAGGAAATTGGAGAAAGATTTTGCCTGACCCGTGAGCGTGTAAGACAAATAAAAGAAAAAGCCATCAGAAGACTTAGAAATACGTCAAGGAGCAAAGCACTGAGAACCTATATATAAATATTATGGACAGCACATGACTGTCCGCAAAATTATAAGTACTAATTAACATGGAAGAGCAAAGCGTTTATACTGCATTATGGAACAAATATCGGCCGGTGGTATTGAAATTGATGAAAGATTCAGTAGATGGTCCCCAGGAATACCGTCTATTTGTGCATGAGTTTAAAGTGCTGGACAGTAGAGAAAAAAGTTATGCCTTCGCTATTGATGTGGAGGAGGGTAAAGCCATTAAAAACGGAAAAATATCATCCCGGGTGGCTTTAGATTTGGTTGAGGTACTCAGGCAATCCAAAACCGGACTTGAACTCATGAACGAAGTGAATTTTCAATTCACACTTGATCGCCAATTTATTTTACGCGTAACTCGAAAAGATACCGTTGAAGCCGAAGAAGAAAAATAGATAGGATCATCAGCCGGGTACACTAGCGGAAGACATCACCTCGTGGAATAGCAAAAGTGAAAACAGCCCCTTCCCCCGGTTGTGAACTTACTTTAATGTACCCGCCGGCATCTTCCACTATTTTGCGGGTGATAGACAGCCCCAGGCCTATATTAAAGTCTTGCACCGTGTTTTGCAGGGTCTGAAATATTTTAAAAATCTTTTCGCAGTCAACATTGGATATTCCGGGGCCGTTGTCAACAACATGCCATATAGTGTAATCTTCCTCCTGTTCGCACCGGATGAGAATGGTAGCCAATCCCTCATTATTGTTGTGAATAATCCCATTGGATATTAGGTTGGTGAACACCATTTTAAGTAAGCGTTTGTCAAACCGTATGGCTGCGGGTATACCCGCTGTTTTAATCTCATATTCCCGCTTGAAATCCATGGACCGGATAATTTCATCAATTAATTTTTTAGTGTCGATATATTCAAAATTGTTTGGATCTATCTTCAGGCTGGAGAGTAAAATGAGTCCATCTATTAATTGTTCCATTCGGGCTACCCGTGAATGGATTATCCCAAAATATTCCAGGGAGGAGTCGCTGATGTCTTTCTTAATATCCGCTTGTATAAAGGTCGTGAGGTGCGATATGGCCCTTAAGGGACTTTTGAGATCGTGAGAGGCCGCATAGGTGAAATTGCTGAGCTCTTCGCCCGACTTCCGCAATTGGATGATTGTATTGTTTAATTCTTTTGTTTTTACGCGCACTTCCTCTTCCAACTGCTCCCGGTACTTTTTTAATGCTGTGGTATCCCTTGAGATGGAAGCCACCGCATTTACTTTACCGAGTTCATCGTACATTGGAAATACTGAATAGGTGATGGTGATGGTTTTTCCGGATTTGTGCCTGCGCTGCCCTTCAATGTTTTTAAAGTACTTTCCCAGCTTCAAATCATTGAGACGTTGATTGGCCTTTTCCTTTTCACCTGTAGGGAGAAATTTCTCCAGATCCATTGTCAGGGCCTCTTTCTCACTATATCCGAACACTTCGGTAGCGCCGGTATTCCAGTTTAGAATATGGCCTTCCAGATTATAAATTACGATGGCTTCACTGGAATGACGAACAAGATCAGCGAGTTTTTTCCGGACAATTAAAGCTTCTTTTTCGCTGGAATGTTCAGAAGAGATTGAAATAATTCCTGAAATTTCACCGGAAGCACTCTTTACCGGAATGACGGAAGTGGTCAATTCGAGCAATTTTTTGTTTTTATTAAGCCTGACGACTTCAACATCCTTGAAAACAGCACCCTGAAGGACTTTTTCAATGATGTTTTGTGTACGCTCTTTTTCATTTATTGGAATAATAGCCTCTATTCCAATGGCCATGATTTCATCTTCAGTGTATCCAAACAGGTTTTCAGCGGCTTTGTTCCACCCCAGAATATTACGATCAGTGTCAAGCCGGATAATGGCCTCATGTACATTATTAACGATCTCGAAATAGTTGCGTAGTTTTTCCTCATTGGCTTTACGATGAGAGATCTCACGTATCGCGGCTATCGTCACTTCCTTGCCATCCTGCAGGGTGGCAGGACTAAGGCTGATCGCGACAGGGAATTGGATATTGCCTTTTTTTATTGCTATAAAGTCAGTAGTAGTAGTGCCCATTCTTCTTGTTACCGGATTTTTACCATATTTGGCCCTTCGGTTTTTGTGTACAGACTGGGACTCTTCCGGGATAAGTTGTTCAATTTGTTTACCAATAAGTTCATCCACAGCATAACCAAAAAGTATTTCCGCCTGCTTGTTCATGCTTTGAATAACACCTGTTTTATTTACAATGAATAAAGCATCCGGTGAAGCTTCAAATATAATTTTATAATGATCAGATCCCTTTTCAGACATAGTTATACCCTAAAGAAAAAGCATAATATTTAGCTTTTCCATGTTTATGTTTTGAAAGACAATTAGTCTGTTTTAATAAATAATTCCGCCATGACATAGCACATGTATTGTGGAAAATTCACTAAACCAGCAACATAGGTGGTTAAACACAGCGTCAAATGTAATACATGATGTGCTGATTACCAATACTCCCTAATAAGTAATTTGGATTTCTTTGAATAGCTTATTGATGTAGGATTTTTCCATTCCAGAAATACTTTCCTTCACTTTTTAGTCGCAGAAGATAAATGCCATACAGTTGCAATTCATATATTAAATGCGTTTGACCTGGGCTGCTTGAGGCAAGCAACTAAATATTAAATAATAATACGTACCTTTGCGGCCTGATCAGGGAAATTCAATATCACTGTGACCAAAAAAAAGTATTGTCCACTGTCCTGGGAATTAATTAAATCCATTTATGAAGCGTATTAGTGAATACAAAAAGTTGTTTAATGTAGAACCTGCCACAGACCTTAAGCAACTAAAAAGTACCTATCGAAATTTGGTAAAAGAATGGCATCCGGATAAGTTTCAGGAAGGCGATGCAATGGGAGCAGAGGCTGAAATAAAAAGCCAAAAAATTATTGATGCCTATCATTTTCTGGTGAGTATTGCGCCCGAAACAAAAGAGGCTACTTTAGAAGAATACAACCTCACGATTACTGAATCGGGTGTTGCCGATTACAAACACAAAGGACTTTTACTCGAAGTTTCCTTTTCCGATGGATCGACATACGAATACTTTGGCGTTCCGAAAAGTGTGTATGCGAAGTTTAATAATTCGGATAAAAAAATGCGCTTTGGAAAAAGAAATATCTTTAATACCTACCTGTACAGGCAATCAAAAAAAGCACTTCAGGAAGCTTAATTTATTGAAATTGGACTAAAAAGCAATTCGCAGTTTTTGTGATTGAAGCCGCCTCAATAATATTTGAGGTTTTTATAATCCATGAAATGATCGTTTTTCATTTCACATCAAAGATATCAATCCTCCTTCACCATTTCCACATAATGTGCCGGCTGGTGAAAAATACCCCCACTACTTTTAAAGAAGCTTTCATCAATCGGATAAACGCCTTCTTTGGTGTTGGCCCAGGTTGCCTCCGGGTTGGCGTGGTACTTTCGCATCTGTTCCCAGCGCTTGTAATATTGATGGCCATTGGCCTCTTGTAATCCGATGTCCATCCCGGGAAAGGGCGACAGCCGGGCTGCGATGTTTTTATTCCACTCAACCAAAATGGGATTTACCGTCAGATCGGCACAGAAGCAGGGGACGTTTTTCTCATAGGCCAGTTGGGTAATCTTCATAGTCATGCTTAGTGTCTTGGCAATGGCTTTCACCGCGATGGCCTGGTAGCCCAGTTCAATGCGTTTGGCGGCGTCTTCTACGGTATGTGCACTTTCATCAGCGGCAATACGCACGCCCACATCGCCTACAAAATCTTCGTTCTCTTCCGGGAAAGGTTCTTCCACCACCGCGATCTGGTCTAAGGCCCCGATTTTTTCCGCACGGTCGAGGAAACGGAGAAGGGTTTCTTTTTTTTCATAGCGGCCATTGGCATCGAAATAGTAAGGGATACGTCCGCTTTTGGTGTGGGGTGTTTCAAAATGTCCAATGGCCTTATGCAGGTCGGTGAGAAACTGCATATCTTTCTCAATCATCTCTTTCTGGGTGCCGGATGCGCCGGTTTTGAGCTTCATGATAAAATATCCGGCTTCAGCAGCGCTCTTTAGTTCTTCTACACGGGTACCTACAGCATAGGAAGGGATACCGGCCACGGCTTTGTGCCGGTGGGAGAGGCCGGGTTTAAAAGCCTCGGGGACAAGCTCATCGAAAGTAGAAAGGCCGTTTTCAGCAGCGTACAGCAGCCAGGCGGCATTGTCAACAGCCACCAGAGAGTTAAGGGCGAAAGTCTTTCGCAAGTTGGGATTGCCGGTCACTTTACGGCCATAGGCCAACACTTCTTCCAAAATATTGTCCAATAGCTCCACAGGATTGGTGAATGTCTGTCCTTTAATGATCTGTAGCGCCCGTTCGCTCATAGCGTACATCAGGGCATTTCCCCCGTTTTCGGAATGTCCATGAAAGACCTTTGAATCAGACCAGAGCACCCCTTGCGTACCTATACCGGCTTTGCCTATGCCCGATTCACTTTCCATCCAGGCTACCACCTGCCAGGCCTGTGTGATGGCGCTACCCTTGAAACGGTAAGGGGTGAGGGGCTCGCGTTCAAAATTGGAATTGACACGCGTTATCTTGATGTTTTTTTCTTTTTTCATCGCTTTTGGCATTTCAGCTCCTTTTACAATGTCCGGTAGGCCCGTAGCCATCAGGCCCGTGGCGAGTCCGGCATTTTTGATAAATGATCTTCTGGTTGTGTCCATATTATTGTATTCCGGCCTCAGCCATCCATTTTCTCACTGTTGCCAGCTCTTTGGTCAGGATGACTTCAGCTTCTTTGTTCATTTCCTTTTTACGCATGGTTTTCTCCTCCTGGCTAAACATAGGGTATTCGATGTGCATCGAAACAGGGCCATGAAGTCCGTTTTCTTTGTACAGGTCATAAAATTTCGAAAATGTCACCATGCCTTCGCCCAGGGGAACGTTCTTTACACGCCATTGGCCCTTGCTGTCTTTGTGCCAGATGAAGTCCTTGACTACCGTACTTTTGATCATATTCTTAACGAGGCTAAAATCGTTGATCCATGACTTGCCACCCTCCACCATATTATGACGAAGGTCATACTGTAGCCCCAGAAAGGGACTGTTTACTTTTTTTAACACATAGGCAATATCCCATACCGCAGCGCCCAGATCCGTTCCATCGTGATTCTGGTACATGCCTGTAATGTTGTATTGCGCATTGATAGCAGCCAGTCGCTGGTAGGATCCGACCAGATTGTCCAGATAGCTCAAAATTTCGATGTTGCGATCAATGTGCTGGTAGTTAAGCCGGTACATCCTGATGCCGTTGGCGGCTGCGGTACGGATCACCTTTTCATGCAGTGGATTGCCATCGGGCATAATATTAGTAACCATGGAAGGTACACTGATTCCGGATTTGGTGATCTTTTCGATGGCGCCGGGCAAAACCTTTTCAGCGTCTTCCGGTTCGATATGTCCGCCTTTTCGTACGGTGAGCTCAATACCGTCAAAGCCCAGGTCTTTGGCATACCGGCCCATCTCTTCAAAATCGAGCCAGTGTAAATGTTTTGAAAAAATACAAATGGGGTGTTTGCTGATCGGATCCGGTTCCTTTTTTGACTGGTCAGTGGTGTAACCAATCAATGGTGCCGATGCCAGAACCAGACCGGTCGTTTTTATGAAATCTCTCCTTTTGATCATTTTATGGGCGTTTCCTGCTTCAGGGTTTGTTGCCGTAGCCTATTAATCCACCAAGATAAGGGATATGGATGGGTTGTGCAATAATGTTATAGGGAACGCTTGATGTCTATGTACAGGAGGTATTGATCATTTGCCTAGCCTAAGATTTGAAAAAGAGGTGTTTCATCCCGCATTCCCTACCTTTATATAATTCGTAAGCCATACCTCTTACCTCTTGGTTCTTGGCTCTTGGTTCTTGGCTCTTGTCTCTTATACCTTGGTTCAAGGCGTGATGCTCTCCTTCTCGATTGTATAACCCCTGACGGGGTTTTGGTTTTTTTTTGCTGAGTCTATA
>JAOUKJ010000624.1 GCA_029882675.1 Cyclobacteriaceae bacterium | reverse complement strand
CTATGGGTATGACCTCTGACTTTAAGATCGCGGTGGAAGAGGGAAGTACCATGGTGCGGATTGGAACAGCCATTTTTGGGGATAGAGTTAGAAAATAATAACCGGAAGGTAGGGGATAAAGAAGTAAAGAAGTAAAGAAGTAGGGAAGTAGGGAAGGAAGAAGTAAGAGCGGAATGAAAGCAAAGGGGTGATTGCGAGGATAAGGGCAAAAGGAAAACGGGGAGGTCCTATGCTGAAGGGTGGAGTAAAAGTTGAAAGTAAGAAAATTGATGCCGGAATTCCGGTATTGGATTATAAATAAAAAAACCATTATACCTCGTCATGGGTAACATTTATATAAAAAGAGAACATTGATGAAATTAAACATAAAATTACTGGCAGAAGTATGTGAGACGGCGGGTGCGCCCGGGTATGAAAACCGGATTAGGGAGCTGGTCAGAAGTGAGCTAAAAGGCCATGTCGACCTTCTGGAGGTTGATAACCTGGGGAATGTTATTGCGCTGAAAAAGGGAAAATCGGCCGATAAAAAAGTGATGGTTGCCGCCCACATGGACGAGATCGGGTTTATGGTGACGCATATTGACGAAAAGGGTTTTTTGCGTTTTACCAATCTGGGAGGTTTCGATCCGAAGACACTTACCGCACAACGCGTTATCGTACACGGTAAAAAGGATGTGATTGGCGTGATGGGTTCAAAGCCTATCCATGTGATGACTCCGGATGAGAAGCAAAAGGTGGTGAAACTTTCCGATTTTTTTATTGATCTGGGCATGGCAAAAGAAGAGGTGGAAAAAATCGTGAGTGTGGGTAATCCCGTAACACGAGAGCGTAAGTTTATAGAGATGGGCGATTGTGTCAATTGCAAATCGATCGATAACAGGGTCTCGGTGTATGTCCTTATAGAGGCCCTCAGGTTATTGGAGACGCCGGCCTTTGACACCTATGGTGTGTTTACAGTACAGGAAGAAGTGGGGCTGCGGGGGGCTAACGTGGCGGCACATACAATCAATCCCGATTTTGGAATTGGCCTGGATACGACCATTGCCTACGACCTGCCCGGGGCACAGCCACATGAACAAGTGACCCGGCTGGGAGAAGGTACCGCAATAAAAGTGATGGATGCCAGCACGATATGTGATTACCGGATGGTGGATTTCATGAAGGAAACGGCTGACAAACAGGAAATCAAATGGCAGCCGGAAGTTCTTACCGCCGGAGGTACTGATACGGCCGGGCTGCAGCGTATGGGTAAAAATGGAGCAATTTCAGGTGCGGTTTCCATTCCTACCAGGCACCTGCATCAGGTCATTGAGATGGCGCATAAAAAGGACATTCTAGACAGCATTGACTTGCTCATTGCCTGCTTGAATAGCCTTGATCAATATAACTGGGAACATAAGGCATGAAATCGATTGGTATTTTAATAGTTGTATTTTTATTGGCTTTTGGCGCTTTCGGCCAAAAACAACCCGTGAAGATATCCGGGGCTATTGTTGATGCAGATGAGCATACCCCCATACCCTTTGTTCACATTCAGGTCAATGGGAGTATTTATGGTACGGCAGCAGATGTTAATGGCTATTTTACTATTTTAGTACAGGCAGGAGATACCCTTCATTTTACCAGTATTGGGTATGCTGAGGCCTTGTTTGTTACCCCGCTTTTTCTGGACAGGCCAAGTTATGCATTACTTCAGTTAATGCGTAAGGAAAGCATGGAATTAAAGGAGGTGGTTGTATTTCCCTGGCCTGAGTGGGAGGACTTTCGGGAGGCTTTCCTGAAGATAAACGGAGAACCCAGCATGGAGAAGAAATCGTTGGAAGTCCATCGGGAATTAAATGAGCTTTCGAAAGCTGAATACAGACAGAACAGGTTTTATTATGATCAGATGCGGTATCAGCGCCTATATGACCTGAATGGGATCATCCCTCCCAATAACTTCCTGAATCCCATCAACTGGACAAATTTTATTTATGATTTGAAGAAAAAGGAAGAATAAAAAAGAAGGCAGTGTGCAGCAGTTAGTTATCTGCTGCTTTATGTCTACGGCCTTACCGGTGTTCCGTCTTTTTTCCTCAGTTGTGTCCAGTTGTAGTTATACTTTGGCAGTGGATATTTTTTTGCTTTTTCCTCGTCAATATCTATGCCCAAGCCCGGGGCCTCATTAATGTAAAGGTAGCCGTTTTTTACTGTTGGTGTACCAGGGAAGACCTCCCTTGCCGGTTCGCTGAAATTGCCGAGTTCCTGTATGCCGAAATTCCATACGGCCAGGTCGATGTGGCAGTTGGCGGCATGGCCAACAGGTGAGGTGTCACGTGGGCCGTGCCAGGCCGTGCGCACGTTAAACCATTCACCCAGACGGGCCACCTTCATGGCCGGTGTGATTCCCCCAATCTGCGAAATATGGATGCGGATAAAATCGTAAAGTTGTTCGCTCATGGGGCCCACCCACTCATGCGGATTGTTGAATAGTTCACCCATGGCCAGGGGAACACTGGTTTGTTGGCGGAGCAACCTGAACCACCGGTCGTTTTCTGGTGAAAAGGGATCCTCAATAAAGAATGGCCTGTATTGTTCCAGCTTTTTAATGAGGTCAATGGCATCCATGGGCTCAATGCGTTC
>JAOUKJ010000625.1 GCA_029882675.1 Cyclobacteriaceae bacterium | reverse complement strand
GATAGTCAAATGTAAAAAACGATAATTGAGGACAAATCCATGAGTAAAATTGAAGAGCGGATCAATAATGCTGAACATACTTTTACGGCAACAGATAGACAACTCCACAAATAAACAATTCCCCAAATTCCCTATATTTGACCTCTGCCCTCGCTAATTCCCGGATACGAATACGACATCTTCATCTCCTACCGGCAGTAAGACAATCAATCTGACCAGTGAGTGACAAATTTTGTCCGGGCACTGAAAGAAGAGCTCAATGCCACTTTCAAAGAAGACATCTCCGTCTATTTCGACGCCAATCCCCACGAAGGATGGCCTGAGAATGTAGCGGATTTTTGAGTGGAAAGAAGAAAATCAACTACACCTCAAAACGCCATTTTTAAATCAGAATAAGTAAGGGATGTCATTCAAAAGTAAAACGATCATGCTCTCATACTAAAAGGCCACCATTAATCCTGACGAAAATAGACCATTCTACATAAGTTCTGTATATCGCGGTTGAGTAAATATTGCCCCTTGCAATGTTATTATGTAGTTTAATAAACAGCATTATTATTGTTTATTAAACTACATTAATGTAGTTTAATATCAAACACTATTTTCATGTTGCTTGCCGGAGAACTAAGGAATATTGCAAATCTTTAACAACAGTCCCTCTCCCATAAAGATCCCGGGCTAAAAAGGACGGTACTCAGCACTCTCCCGGATGTGTCTTCTCACGCCCTGATCATCACGGGGATAAGGAGGTGCGGTAAGAGCACATTGTTGAACCAGATGATGGCAACATCAATGTCAGGGTATTTTTACATGAATTTTGAGGATCCTCGCTTATATCCTTTTGAAGACAATGATTTTACACGTTTAGACCAGGTTGTGCTCGAAACAGGAGCAAACAGCTTGTATTTCGATGAAATACAAGTTGTTGATCATTGCGAAGGGTATATCCGGCGAAAACTTGATGAAGGTTACAAGGTTATAATTACCGGATCAAACGCATCACTCTTAAGCAGGGAATTGGGCAGCAAACTTACCGGCAGACATATATCCAAAGAATTGTTTCCTTTTTCTTTTTCTGAATTCTGTGATTACAAGGGCTTTTCCCATGGCCCGGATTCGCTTACAGCATACCTCCGGACCGGAGGATTTCCAGAGTATGTTAAAAGTGGTTACGATGAAATCCTTGGCCACTTATTTGAGGATATACTGATCAGAGATATCCTGATACGATATGGAGTCAGGGACATTAAAACCTTGCAAAGACTGGCCCAATATCTCATTTCAAACATTGGAAAATTAGTTACAGGAAATAAATTGCGGAAACTCTTTGAAATAGGTGCCACCAGTACGGTCATGGAGTATTTGTCGCACATGGAAGTGTCGTACCTTTTTTATTTTGTTTCCAAATTCAGTTATTCGCCCAAAAAGCAATTAGTAAACCCCAGAAAAGTATATGCCATTGACCCTGGCCTGGCGACAGTCAATTCGGGTTCCTTTTCTAAAGATACAGGGCGAAAACTGGAAAACCTGGTGTTCCTGTTTCTCAGGCAGAAGTACCACCAGGTGTTTTATTTTAGTGAAACAAGCGAATGTGATTTTGTGGCCTTTGATCAAAAAGGAAAATTGCAGGAAGTACTTCAGGTCTGCAATACTTTGGACCGGGACAATTTGGACCGGGAACTAAGGGGCCTAAAAGAAGCACTAAGATTTTTTAGCCGGAAAGAAGGGTACATCATCACATTGGACCAAACCGATGAACTGAAAACAGAGGGCATGAGGATACAGGTAGTACCCGCCCATCAATATCTGGCGGGGCCCTTGCATGATTGATAATGCTTGAGCACGAATACGATTTTTCTCTGTGAACTCTGGGTTTGCCATAAAGCAAATCTCCGTGATCTCTGTGGTTAGAAAAAGTGTGGACTACCCCTTACAGGTGGGGATGGTGTCTCGACACCACTAAGGGGGAAGAGAGGAAAGTTTGTAAGGGTGTGTAACCACTTCCGATCATCGGAAAAACAATTCCACAATTCCACAATTGGACAATTCCCCAAATTCCCTATATTTGACCTATGCCCTCGATCTTAACCGGATATGAATACGACATCTTCATCTCCTACCGGCAGAAAGACAATCAGTCTGACCAGTGAGTGACCAACTTTGTCCGGGCCCTAAAGGAGGAGCTCAACGCCATAGACCGCGGTTATTACAACTACCAATTCACCGAAAACCACGACCCCTTCTTCCGCAAATGGATGGATGAGCCAAGGTTTAAGGAACTGATGCAACGGGCGAGAGAGGGGCAGGCGGGGATTGAGGTTTAATCCGGCAAAACGAAATCCCTGAAATTGTTCCGGTCAACCACGTGGATTTCCGCCTGATAGTTCTCCTTGAATGTTTTTGGAGTGTGCGGGTTTTTCCGTGCCTGCCACTTAATTTCAAAACCGGTCAATTTTGCATTTATTTCCTCCACATAATCCACTTCCTGCTGTTGTGTGGTCCGCCAAAAATACGGCCTGACAAACTTTCGGTGGTTCGCATTGTATTTTATCCGTTCTGCAATCAAAAAGTTCTCCCACAGCGCTCCCTTGTCTGATCTCAAATCCAGGGGGGTGAAATTGC
>JAOUKJ010000097.1 GCA_029882675.1 Cyclobacteriaceae bacterium | reverse complement strand
ATATTGATGATCGCTTAATTGAAGTCATCAAACGTACAGCTTTAAATTATCCTGAATATGCCAGTTGGTATCATCAAGAGTGAAGATCGAAAAAGAGCCCGTGATAGTGCGTTTTACACCTTTGTTTTTCTTGGGATCCTTTGGTTAACCAAATGTATTGAATACTATTCCGGTGCTGATTTCGGTGTTTTTGGAATATATCCACGAACACTGGAAGGAATGGGGGGTATTTTACTTAGTCCTTTTATCCACGGCGATTTCTATCATTTAATATCCAATACAATACCTATTGGCGTTTTAGGATTTGGTGTAATTTACTTTTATCGGGAAGTTGCCCATTATGTAATCGGATTGATTTATTTATTGTCGGGATTTTGGGTGTGGGTAGCTGCTCGTAGTGCTTTTCATATCGGAGCGAGTGGGATTGTTTACGGGCTGCTATTTTTTCTGCTACTTTCCGGAATAATAAAAAGGGATCGTAAACAGCTGGCGGTATCTTTTGTGATTTTGTTTCTTTACGGAGGGTCTATGTTTTCAGGATTGATGCCTTTAGATGCTTCTGTATCGTGGGAAGCTCATGTTACCGGAGCGGTTTCCGGTATTTTTTGTGCTGTTCTCTTTCGTAAAGTACGGTTTGAAATGAAAGAGAAAGAATCCGTTTTCTCGGCGGATGAAGAAAGACCGGACAATGTCAATACGACCTCCGGCTCGGATATTGAAATCTTGATCACTTTTAAAAAAGCAGAAAATAATAACTCCAATGCTTAATAAAGCTAACTACTTCACTATATTTGCGCCCTTAATTTAAAATTGAATATCGTGAAAAATATTTCTATTGCGCTAAATGTTGTGTTGGCTGTTGCCATTGCTGTTCTATATTACCTTCATTTTTCCAGTCAGCCGGATCAACCGATACAGGTGGAAAATACGGAACAAGGCCAGAAGGGTGATGTGTTTATTGCCTACATTCATTCTGATTCACTGGTGAGTAAGTATCAGTATGCGCTTGATGAAAATGAAAAATTACAAAAAAGAGCAACTGAAATTGAAAGAGATTATCGAAACCGTGCAGAAGGATTGCAGCGTGAAATTCAGGATTACCAAAGTAATGTAGGTAGCCTGACCATCGGGCAGGCCCGGGCTATTCAAGAAAATCTTGGAAAAAAAGAGCAGAATTTGAGACTTTTTCAAGAAAGTGCTCGTCAGGAACTGATAGAAAAGGAAGCAGGCGTTTCGCGTGAGCTTTATAATAGAATAACTCAATTTCTGGAAACGTATAGCGAGGAAAATGGGATACAAATTGTAGTGAAATTTGATCCTCAAAGTGATGTGTTATATGCTGGAAAGGGGCTTGATATTACGGATATTGTTCTTGAAAACATTAATAAAGCATATGATGACGAGAAGAATGGCGTAAATGAAAAAAATACCAGTGCCGCAGATACGCTGTCAGTGAATTGATCGGATAGGAATTTTTAGTTTTTATCTTCAATTTTTTTCATATCTTTACATAAACCGAGGCTGTCTATAAAAATCTTGGGTGCTGAAGAGTAGCTTTATCGTTTCAATATTCTAGTATGTTTTGCATTTTTTATATCAAAACATACGAGGATTCATTTAACTTGGTGCAGGTCTTGTTTCTTGATGAAATAAATCCTTGAATTTTTGAGACAGTCCCATTGTAAAGTGCTATGTTCAAAAAGTTCCTAACCCTCTTTAATGTCCGGCCTGAAGAAGCCCGGCCTGTACTATTATTACTTATTAATGGATTTTTCCTAGGTAGCTTTTTAGCTACCTTTCTGGTTGGTGCTGAGGTGCTTTTCCTCAACCGAATGTATCAGCATCTTGAGTTGGCTTTTTTGGTTTCAGGCGCATTAGGTGTTGTCACAACGTCGTTGTTTTCATTTGCTCAAAATCGAATATCGTTCGGAAAGCTAAGTTTATTAAATCAGCTGTTAGTAGCTTTATTTACCGGCAGTGTTTACTACGGCTATAACTATCTGGATCCCGCCTATCAGGACTTTTTCATCTTTGGGATCTTTGCCATGATTGGCCCCATTACTGCAGTATTATTATTGAGCTTTTGGGGTTTATTCGGGCGTTTATTTGATCTGAGGCAGTCTAAAAGAATTATCGGTTGGATTGATAGTGGCCAGTTAGTTGCCTCGATTATTACATTTTTTTCAATTCCCTTTTTAAGCGCTTTCATCGGAGAGACCGATAATATATTTATTATCAGTTTTATCAGTATAATACTTTCAATGATTTTTTTGGTGATTTTACTCTCTACGAATAAACTGGAGCATGGGAGTGATGGCGAGTCGTCAAAAGAAGTAAGAAAGCAAACCTCATTGAGCAACCTCCTGAAAAACAAATATGTTCGTGTTCTTTCAGGCTTTCTTGTTTTTTCAATGATGGCATTTATCATTCTTCAGTTTTCCTTTCAGGATACGGTTTCCAAACAATACCCCAATGAAGAAGATTTGTTAAATTTTCTATCCTTTTATGAAGGTTTTATCCTGATATTCATGTTATTTCTTCAAACTTTCGTGAATGATACGATATTAAGTAAGCATGGGATAAAGGTAGCATTACTCATCCAACCCGTGATTCTTTTGGTTTTTGTAGGCCTAACAATCGCTGTTGGACATTATTATGGATACCTGCCTGAGGGGACCAACTTTATCTTTTTCTTTTTCGGTGTTGCACTAAGCCGGTTATTCAGTAAATCACTTCGGGAGGCGCTGGAAAATCCCACATTCAAACTGTATTTTATGCCACTGGATAATCGGGTAAGATTTAATATTCAAACTAAACTGGAGGGAATATTAAATGAAGGTGCCCGAATGATTACGGGATTGCTGATTGTTGGACTATCTTTTTTGCCATTTTTTCAACCCATTCACTTTTTGTATTTATTGCTTTTCATTCTGATAGCCTATTTTGTGTTGGTCGATCGACTTTATAATGAATACAGGGACAGGGTAAGATTAAAACTAAAAGACCGGGGAATGGTATTATCAGAATCTACTGATTTACAATTGATCGATTTTTTAAACCAAACATTAAATGACCGCAGCCCTGAAAAGGTAGTTTTTTCAGTAAAACTTTTGGAAAAAATGAATCCAGGTTTTCTGAATAATGCGGTTAATCACATTATGGAACATGAGAAAGAGCATGTAAGGGAATATGCACAGATCAGGTTGAATGAAATCAAAGGTTTGTCTGTTTCTGATAAATATATAGTAACTTTTAACCCGGCCATGGAAAGTTATAAAGGGAGAAAAATGGTTTCTGATCAAGAATTGGAAGAATTGTTAAGTTACGGTGAAATTTCCCAACGGAGAATATTAAAATTAAGCCGCTCAACTGATCCCTCAGACCGACTTTATGTTAATGAATTGATTTTAAATTCTATTACAGACGAGAACCTTTCCTTGTTTATTGAGTTACTTAATGATGAGGATTATAACGTACGCATTTCAGCGATAAAAGCTTCAGCGATAAAGTATAATCCGGAGGTTATAATGGCTGTGGTAAATAACCTGGCATCGCCTGAGTATAGCAATCAGGCCTCAGATACCCTTGTTATTATTGGGGCAAATGCATTAAATACATTAGAAGCTGCATTTTACAAATCAGGTCAAAGTACGGCGGTTATGATCAAAATTATCCAGATCATGGGAAGGATTGGAGGTAATAAAGCCCGTGTTTTTTTGTGGGGCAAAATTTCATTCCCCGATAAAGTGTTGGTTTCTCAGGTGCTTTTAGCGTTGGGTGCATGTGGGTTCAAGGCCGGTATTTCGCAAATTACGCATATTAAATACGCCATAGAATCAGATATAAGCGATATAGCGTGGAATATGGCGGCTATTTCGGAGCTCCCCGAACGGTTCTTTGGAAAGGTGATAAAAGATGCATTAGCTGAAGAAAATGAACATGATATTGAGCATATATATATGCTGTTAGGTATGCTTTACGATTACCAATCCATTCAGTTAGTCAAAGAAAATATAGAAAGTGGTACGGCCGAAGGTGTAAGCTTTGCCATTGAATTGTTAGATGTTTTTTTATCCGATGATCTCAAGCAAAAGGTGATTCCTGTTTTAGATGACATTTCAGAAAGTGAAAAGGTTAAAAGGCTTGAAATGTTTTATCCCAGGGGGCGTTTACCTGGAAATTTAGTCATGAAATTCCTGATAAACAGAGACTATAATCAAACCAACCGTTGGACAAAGGCCTGTACAATTTATCAGATTGGTTTGGTGAAGATAAAGGAATTTAATATGGATTTGATTGCTAATCTGTTTAATCCTGACGAACTGGTAAGAGAAGTGTCAGCCTGGTCTTTGTATAGCCTCGACAAGGCGCTTTATCTTGAAAATACGACCAGGTTATCAAATGATGTAAAGAGCAGGCTGGATGATGTGATATTGAAGAATAGGCACCGTCTGATGAAAATTAACAAAATAAGGTTCTTAAAGAATCTTGACATGTTTCGAGGGACACGAGGAGTAGTAATTGCTGATTTAGTGGATGCTTCATCAATGAGAGAAACACAAAAGGGGGATCGAATATATATCAGTGATTCTAATAATTTGTATTTTTATATTATTTATCAAGGCAAAATTGCAGTAAATGTGAAAGGTGAACGGCAACTCAGATATGTTCCCGGGGACCTTTTGGGTGAGGTAATTACCTTTGGTGATTCTTTTGCTCACTCATATTTAGAGGCTGAGGAAGATAGTATATTATTACAATTTCATAAAGATACCTTTTATGATTTTTTAGCTGATCATGTAAAACTAGCCTTTAAGGTTGTGGAGCATGTTAAATAATAAGGCTATATTGTCTAATTATATGTAATTTTTAATTATTTTAGCGGATTGAACGCTTTGTTAACACGTTGTAAAGTGTATTTTTTAGATAGAGTCTATAGATAAACCATGTTTGAACGAGCATATCAGGTGGAGGCAAATGAGCCTGAAGGCAATGTAAACCGTCCTTTAATACACGGAAATCTGGCAAACCCGTTCCCAGGTCTTCGGCCTTTTGATATGAGTGAAAACCACTTGTTTTTCGGCCGTGAAAACCAGGTTGATGAGATTATGCTCAAATTGGCACAAAACAGGTTTGTTTCTGTTTTGGGATATTCCGGAAGTGGAAAGTCATCGCTGATGTTTTGCGGAGCTATTCCCTTATTGTACGGCGGATTTATGGTTGAAAACGGTCCGGATTGGACGGTGATCCATTCACGTCCGGGTTCAGCGCCTATTGATAACCTGGCGGCATCAATACTAAAAGCATATGACGAGGATTTAGATTTTGATTCTGAAGAATTTCAATTAAAAAGACATGTTCTTAAGGCTACGCTTAACAGTGGTGGGGATGGATTGGTGAGGGCCTTGCGCCAATATAAACCCGATATTCAAGGAAATTATTTTGTTTTAATTGACCAGTTTGAGGAATTGCTCAGGTTCCGCTGGGAATCTGAAGATAAGGCGGCCATTGAAGAGTCTATTGCTTTTGTTCAGCTATTGCTACATGCCATTACACAGCGGGAAGTCCCGGTATATGTTGCCTTAACTATGCGCTCGGATTTTGTGGGTGATTGTTCAGTGTTTTCCGGATTAACTAAATTGATTAATAGGAGTAATTATTTGGTGCCACGGATGGAGCATGAGCAGTTGAGGCTGGTTATCAAAGGGCCTGTCGCAGTGGGTGGTGGTGCTATTTCCAGTCGGCTTGTAAAGTTGTTGATGAGTGAAATTAGTGATCATCAGGATCAATTGCCCATTTTGCAGCATGCACTGATGCGGACGTGGAATTATTGGCGTCAAAATAGAGATGAGCAAGAACCTTTAGATATCAGGCATTATAATGCCATAGGGAAGATGTCAGGGGCACTTTCTCAACATGCTGATGAGATTTTTGATGAGTTTGATCCAAGAGAGCAGCGAACAATTGAAGTGATGTTTAAGGCCCTGACTGAACGTGGACAGGATTCACAGGGTGTACGACGGGCAGAAAACCTGAGTAGAATTGCCGAATTGTCAGGAATGGAAATTGAATCGGTGAAAGAGGTGGTCGAAGGGTTCAGAAAACCGGGACGCTCTTTTCTGATGCCTTCAGCTGATATCCCTTTGGAGAATAATTCAATTATTGAGATATCGCATGAGAGTTTAATGCGTATTTGGATACGCCTCAGGAAGTGGGTAGATGAGGAAAATGAGTCAGCTCAGATGTACATGCGCCTGAGTGAGGCCGCTGCCATGTATCAGGTGGGAAAGACGGGTTTGTGGAGACCGCCTGACCTCCAGTTGGCACTGACATGGCAGAAAAAGCAGAAACCCACCAGAGCCTGGGCAGAGCGTTACTATGAAGCTTTTGAACGTGCAATTGTTTTCCTTGATACTAGTCGAATTACGTATGAGGCTGAACAGAAAAACCAGGAAATGCTTCAAAAACGCCTGGTGAAAAGGGCACGTATGGTAGCGCTTGGCCTTGGAATTGCGGCGGTAATATCCATTGCCTTTTTTATCTATGGGGTGATTCAACAACGGGCAGCCGAGGCCCAGGCTTTGACAGCCCGTTTAAGTGCCGAAGAAGCAAACCAGGCCAGGATTGAGGCTGAAATCAGTCAGAATGATGCAATAGAAAAAACATCGGAAGCAGAAGCGGCAAGGGCCTCGATGGAAGAGGCTTATAAATTGATGCAAGAGACAAATGTGAAACTGGAGTCTGCCGTGAAAAATGAAAGAATGGCTAAATTAATCGCCGACAGGGAAAGACAAAATGCTATTCAACAAAGTGTAATCGCTAAAATGGAAGCTGTCAGGGCCGATTCTGCCCGCCAGGAGGCAATGGTCAGCCAGAGTAATTATGAAAAAGTCTTTTACCTGCAAACAGCCCAGGCCATGGCCCTGAAATCTTTGAATATCGAAGATGATGATTTAAAAGGGGCAATGGCTTTTCAGGCTTTTCAATTTCATACAAAGTGGGAGGGAAGGGTGTATGACCCGTCTATATATAATGGACTTTACTCTTCCCTGGCACAAATAGATGGTAAAACCTATAACACGGTGGCTGTAAATAAAGGTAGTGTGCGCTCCGTGGCTTTTCCCAATTCTTCAGCATATTATTTTACTGCCGGCAGTGATGGAAATGTAGTAAAGCATAATTTTGATAATCCGACACAGCGGGAAATTATATCTTCAAGTAAATATAGAAACAAAATTGTTGTCGTAAGTAAAGATGATAAATATTTGGTTTCAGGAGGAGACTCCACATTCGTTAATGTTTTTAATCTGGCTGAACCTCAACAAGTACCAAAAAGGATAAATGTTCATCAATCATACATCAACGATATCATTTTTCTTCCCGATAACTCTTCTATTGTTTCTTCTAGTGGAGATGGAACCCTGGTCATTACAGATATTATTACGGGCAGGACAAAGCAACTAAATGGAAAAGGGATAGAGTATAAATCACTTGCTGTGAGTTCTAGTGGAACCTATCTTCTTGCAGGGGCTGAAAATGGAAAAGTAACCTTATACAACCTGAAGGACGACAGTCAAAAAGAAATAGCACAGGCCAATGGGATTCCTGTATATGCTGTGGCCCTTTCTCCCAATGAGCAATGGATTGCTTATGGCAATGAGCATGGGGAGGCCACGCTGATACATCGAAATAATCAGTCGATACTTAGAAAATTAATTGCACATACCAGCCGGGTTAGCGATATTGAGTTCAGTGAAAATGGCATTTTGATGGCAACTTCCAGTCTCAATGGAAACATACACCTTTTGGTAGTCAATGAGTTGGATGAATTACCTGTAGTATTAAGTGATAATGATTCGTGGGTATGGGATATGGATTTTAGCCCTGATTCACAATATTTGCTGGCAGCTTGTGAGGATGGAGAAATAAGGGTATGGGCAACTAACCCATCAATAATGGCGGAAAATATGTGTCGAAAAATAAAAAGAAATATGTCATCAGACGAGTGGGAAACATATGTAGGGGATGAAATTCCGTACAGTGAAACTTGTGCAGATCAATTACAGGAAAGATAATAGAAAGAGAGGATTGTATAGAATTATTACTATAGTGGCTTTATGTGCTTTTTCTGTGCCTTTTGTCTTCGGACAGGGTGAGGTAGGCTGTGTGGAAAATTTAAACAGTGCCAATGAAGAGTTTGATGCCGGGCATTTTTATAATGTACCAAGACTGTTAAATGATTGTTTAAAAGGGAATGGTTTAACACGAGAGCAAAAATTACAAGCCTATTATTTACTCACCCGTACCTACCTGTATCTTGATGTCCCTGACAGCGCTGATTACAGTTACCTTGAATTTTTAAGAATTGATCCTGAATATCAGGCGGAAGAATCCCGAGATCCTATTGATATCGTATATCTGGCTGAGAAATTCACCACCTCGCCTGTTTTCTCTTTGTGGGGAAAAGGAGGAGCAAATCTGAATCAAGCGATTGTGGTTCATCCTTGGGGAATTGGAAATACCTCACTGTCAGAAGAAAATTATAAAATTGGTGGGGGATTTCAATTATCAGGCGGTGCTGAACTACATCTGGGTGATTATTTTTCGGTAGGGATTGATCTTCGCACGGGTCTTAATGAGTATACTTTTTCAGAAGGGCTGTTCTCCGATGACAGTGTTCATACAAGAGACCGGAGTATTTGGGGCGATGTGCCCGTTTTTGTTAAATATACTTATAAAGGAAAGCAATACAGCCCATATATTCTGGCCGGATTTGAAAGTAATTTTCTTATGAGTTCCAAATTGATTATTCCTGAATTTATGAATATTGAAGGAGCTAAATCCGAGACAAGCCAGGAACCCAAAATCGATATGATGAAAGGACGTAACTTTTATAGTAAATCCTTGTTGTTTGGTGCAGGTGTATTGTATAAGGTTGGCTATAACTATATTTGTCTGGAATTAAATTATTCAACCGGATTGGATAACCTTTCCAGACCGGAAGGGAAATATGACGGCATAACTGTGGAGGCCGAAGATGGAATATATAAAAGGTTAAACTATCACGTGCCCGGTAAATTTGGCTATGTGGATGATGATTTTCGGTTAAATCATTTTCGGTTAAATATTGGGTTTGTTAAGCCATTATATAAACCACGGAAAAAGGATAAGTTTACCTTACGCGATCTTTTTAATAAAGGGAATAATTGAAGAAGTATTTGACGATATGGTTGGTGTTTATTATTGTGGCTTTAAGTTGCGATAATGAAAAAACGATTTATCCTTTTTATAAAGATTATTTTATAAAATATTATGGTGAGTCAGGAAATCAGTGGGGCGTGGATATGAAGCAACTCCCGGATGGTTTTATTTTGCTCGGTGCCTCTGAAAAAGAGGGAGAAAAAAAGAAAATATACCTGGTGAAAGTTGATGAATTGGGCAATGAAGTATGGTCTGCCACCTTTGGGAATGAGTTTGGAAATGAAGCAGCTTCTATAAAAATAACTCCCGAGGGTAATTTTATTATTGCAGCTACTGTGGGCTCCGCCAGTGGTCAGACAGATGTCATGCTTCTAAGGGTTGATCAAAATGGTAATAAACTGGATAGCGCTGTTTATGGCAGCCCTTTATTTAGTGAAACAGCTTCTGAAGTTATCAATGCAGCTTCAGGCGAGTATGTTCTGATAGGTACCAGCGAGGAAGTGCAGTTAAAAGAATTGAATGGTATTTGGGTATTGAGAACACAACCTGGTACGCTCGATACGCTCAGTCAGCAGCTATGGAGACGTTATCATGCCAATGGTGACTTAAACTACGGCGTGGGTGTAGTACAAGCAGGAAATTATTTTTATTGTTTGGCCACCTCCGATGGCGAAGATGTTAATCAGGGGAGTAGCCGATCAGGTACTAATTATTATTTGATACCACTTGAGGGGAGCGGAGAGCAACTGACCTATAAAGCATATGGCACACCCGGAGAGGAAATAGCTGCACAGTTGTTAAAAACGGATGGCGGTTTTGTGTTGCTGGGAACCACAGTTTCGGGTTCCCAATCCGAAATTTATGTCACAAAAATATCTGAAGGACTGGCTGAACAAGGGCAGTTTAATGTATTTGGACAGGGAAACATTAAGGCTTCGGCTATTGCTGATTATGATTTGGGGTATTTGATTCTGGGAGAAGAGTGGATCGGTGATGATGGGAATATCTTCCTGGCCAATGTAGATAAATTTGGTAATCCCATTTGGAAGAGGTCGTACGGTAGCACTTTTTATGGGGAGGCTTTTGGTTCTGATTATGGGGGAAAAAATGTTGTAAAATTAAAAGATGGCAGTATTGTATTTATAGCTACTGTAGCTATGGAATTTCAAATGAAAATGGCTTTATTTAAAGTAAATCAGGAAGGTGATCTGAAACCGGAAGGTTAAGTTACTTTTTTGATAAGTTTTGTATATATGAATAATTTGTTTAGACAAAATTTTAAGAC
>JAOUKJ010000623.1 GCA_029882675.1 Cyclobacteriaceae bacterium | reverse complement strand
CATAGCTCTATTAAATTATGAATTCAAATCTAATTGATTTTACCGGAATGTAATGGCTGATGGGGTAAAGATTTAATGCCAGTTGGCAGTATGTTAGCCGGAAGGATTGTAATGTGGTTAGGAAGGTTGGAGCTATTAGCCAACAACCAACTGGCCAACTCCACAACATCCAACAAATTTGGAGGGAATGCCTCCGGCCATTACACCATGTAAAGTCTTGTTACTTGTTTCTATGCATTAGCCTGTTTGCATTATTTCTCAAAAAACCCTAATATTATCAAACCATAATTTCCTATTCAGGGAGTTTTTTCTGATTATAAAACCAAAGGAGATGAAAAAAGAAAACCAACCTTCCAAGTCTTCCCGTCGCGAGTTTTTACAAAAAACAGCAGTAGGCGTATCTGCAATGGCCCTTGGCGCCGATATCATTGCAAAAACAACCCCCTGGCAGCAGACGGGTATTCCAACGCGCCCCCTGGGCAGCACCGGAGAAAATGTGTCCATTATTTGTCTGGGCGGTTTCCATATTGGTAGTGTGGCTAAACAGGACGAAAAAGAGGCCATCAAAATGATGCATACCGCCATTGGCGAAGGGGTTACTTTCTTTGATAACTCCTGGGACTATCACGATGGGGGCAGCGAAGAGATCATGGGCAAGGCCCTGGCCATAGACGGTATGCGTAAAAAGGCCTTCCTTATGACCAAAAACTGCGACCGCGACTATGCCGGATCGATGAAGAAACTGGAGGACAGTCTTCGGCGATTGAAAACGGACTATGTCGATCTGTGGCAGTTTCATGAGATCATCTATGACAATGATCCCGACTGGGTATTTGACAAAGGAGGGATCAAAGCGGCTATCGAAGCACAAAAGGCCGGAAAAGTGCGGTTCATTGGTTTCACGGGACATAAAGATCCGGCCATCCACCTGAAGATGTTGAATAAGGAATTTGACTGGGACACAGCCCAAATGCCCATCAATGTGATGGATGCCCATTACCGGAGTTTTCAGCATGGCGTTGTCCCGGAGTGTATTTCCCAAAAAGTAGGGGTAATAGGCATGAAGGCCCTCGGTGGTGGCGCTATGGTGCAGCAGGCCGGACTTACCGCAGAGGAATGTAGGCGGTATGCTTTGAGTCAGCCCATATCATCGCTGGTTTGTGGTATGGGCTCAGTGAAAGACATGGAGCAGGATATCGCCATTGCCCGCAACTTCAAACCCATGAGCAGTGGAGAAAAATACGAACTGGAGGCCAGGGTAAAGGACGTGGCCGGTGATGGCAGGTATGAGCTGTTTAAGTCTGCCAAGAATTATGACGGGGGGTACCATAGGAAGCAGCATGGATTTTCCTGATAGTCGTCAGTCCGCAGCAGCCAGGCGGCAGTATGGTAGCTGAAAGCCGGCTGAACCCGAAGCCCCTTTCATTTATTCCATACCAGCCGCAGTATATTACCTTCATGCTCAACACGGGCGCCCAACTTTACGACTTCCCTGTTAAGTGTTTGTAGCAGCCATTCGGCATCCTGTTTTGGGGCCTTGTTTATGCTGAACCATTTTACCTGTGTCGGAACCATTTCCAGGCTTTTAAGTGTACCATCATTGGGATACCTTTGCTAAATACATCAGGCTGAGATCGGGCCTGAAGCCTTCATGACCACCGATGCCTTCATAATCATTGAGGAAATCGCCACAACCATAAAGGATAAGCTTGTTTTATATACTTCTATACCCTTGACATGATGTGAGGAATGCCCGTGAATAATATCTATGCCGGCATCGTCAATCAGTCGATAGGCGATTTCCCGCTGCTCGTTGGGTATCTCATATCCCCAGTTGTCACCCCAATGGATGGAGGCAACAAATACATCACCTGCCTTTTTCAAGGTCAAAAGGGTCTCTTCAAGGCCGGAATAGCCCCACTCGATGACATGGTTGTTTGCCAGGGCACAAATATCCACCTGAAAGGCGGTCAGGCAGGCCACGTTTTCCGGAGACATTCTATTAGAAATAGGGTAATGAGCCCGGAGGATTTAGGTGGTTGGGGTATAACTTGCCTTTGGGTTCCAACTTGACGTGTGTCCTCGATGTCATTGTTTTCTATTTGCCAAATACTCATCACTCCAGACAGGAAATAAATGAAAAACCATGTCATCACCTTTCCAAAGCAATACGCTCCTTTTTGATGCAAACCACACCCAGTTATTTATTTTATCTTTTTGCGAAAGCCAAAATACCTGTACGCCCTTTTTGGCTGTTGCAATCATCCCTACATTGGTTTGCGCTGCGATACCTACTTTTTCGTTATTGTAGATACCCCAGGTTCCGTTATTAAACCGGATAATGCTCCCTTTCGTGTTTCCAATCCAGATGCTCCCCAAACCAAATTTCACCAATTGTGATCCAAACTAGCCCATGAAAGCTGGCAGTCTCCTATCTCACATCTAAAATCTCATATCTCCCGTATCACCCTGCCCAGCTCTCCCTATCCAAAGTCCTGTACTGTATGGCCTCGGCCAGGTGCTCTACTTTTATTTCTTCCGACCCACACAGATCAGCAATAGTGCGCGATACCTTAAGAATGCGGTCATAAGCCCGGGCAGACAAGCCCAGTTTGTCCATGGCCGTTTT
>JAOUKJ010000622.1 GCA_029882675.1 Cyclobacteriaceae bacterium | reverse complement strand
CTGAACTGTAGCTTTGAACGTGGCGTTGGTGTCCATCAGGTCATCAACCGCCTGAATAGAGTGAATAACCGTACTGTGGTCACGACCGCCAAAATGCATGCCTATAGCTTTAAGGGAGTGTCTGGTAAATTCTTTGGCCAGATACATGGCAACCTGACGCGCTATGACAATTTCCTTTTTCCTGATTTTATCTTTCAATGAGCTGGCATGGACATCAAAATATTCGGCTACTGACTTCTGGATATAATCAATATCCACAACGGTGTCAATGTCGCTTATTATATTTTTCAAAGTCTGCCTGGCCAACTCAAGATCAATTTCCACTCTGTTGAGGGATGCGTGGGCGATCAATGAAATAAGCACACCTTCAAGCTCTCTAATATTGGTATCGACACTGTAAGCCAGGTATTCGGTCACCTCATCGGGGATAACTAATCCGTCATTCTCCATCTTTGTCCGGATAATGGCCACCCTGGTTTCATAATCTGGCTGTTGAAGATCTGCCGTCAGTCCCCATTTAAACCTGGACAACAAGCGCTCTTCCAGGCCTTTGAGGTCACGGGGAGGTTTGTCACTGGTCATAATGATCTGCTGTCCCAATTGGTGCAGGTGGTTGAAAATATGAAAGAAGATCTCCTGGGTCTTTTCTTTTTTGGCTAAAAACTGTACATCATCAATAATGAGCACATCCACCTGCATATAAAAATGCTGAAACTCCTGTATCTTGTTATTCCTCAGGGCCTCAATAAACTGGTTGGTGAACTTCTCGGAAGAAACATACAACACAAATTTATTGTTAAACTTATTCTTTATCTCATTGCCTATCGCCTGAACCAGGTGGGTTTTTCCCAATCCTACACCACCATAAAACATCAAAGGATTAAATGACGTCACTCCCGGTTTTTGAGCCACAGCATACCCGGCCGATCGCGCCAGCCTGTTGCAATCCCCTTCCACAAAATTCTCGAAAGTGAAATTGCGATTGAGGTAGGGTTCCCTGAGGTTAGGCCCTACTTCAGGCACGTGAAAAGGGGAAGTATAGGGATTGTTGTTTCCCTTGTTATAATTACTGTTGTTGCTTCTTCCCGTATTGGGCAGTTGCACTGAATATGAAGAAGACTGTTTGTTCCCTTTATCAATAATCACAGAATACTCCAGCCTGGCGCCTTCGCCTATGGATTCAGTGATGGCTTTTTTTAACACGCCCACATAATGCTCTTCAAGCCACTCATAAAAATATTGGCTTGGCACCTGGATTGTCAAAACATTCTCCTTGAACTTCAAAGGCTGGATGGGCTTAAACCATGTATTATACATGGTTTCACCCACTTCACCTTTAATAATATCAAGACAATTGTCCCATAAAGAAACACATTCGGTTTGCATTTAGCAGGCTTTCAAAGGTTGTAAAATTATTGTACGCGAAAAAGGGAAACAAAATTGGCAAAATTTAACGAACAACAAAACACGATGGACAATATTTTTCAATAAATTTCACAAGAAAATACGCCAATACAAATTTACCCTTTTGGATAATTTCAAGTGCTTTTGGTTTGGTCAATTCATTTTCTCAAATTTACACAATATGAAGGAACTACCTTTCGATTTTTTTAAGCAACAGACTGAAAAACAATGGGCTGACCTCATCCATAAAGAGCTGCAGTTGGGCTACCCCCTGGATGAACTGGCCGTAAAGGTGTTTGACGATTTTAAAACAAAACCCTTTTACACCAAAGAGTCGGAAGAATATAAGGACAATATAGCTCGCCGGTTTCACAACCGGTTAAATCCAAAAAAATGCCTTAACGTACCCTGTATTTCAGGTACAGACCAGGAAGTAGCAAAAGATATTTATGATGGCGCTGATGGTATATGGACTAACAATCCGCATAACCTGCCTGTAAAGCCTTTTTCTTATACTTTCATCTCGTGTCCCGAAATATCCAGTTGGGAATATGCGGCAAAAAACAACTCCACAGGTACCAAAACCTTTCTTATCAGTAATCCGGATGACCTCACCAACATCAATACTGAGCGCATAATGGAAGTATCTGAAGGCTGGAATGGAAAAATTCTGGGCATGTCCATTCAGCTGTCGTCGCAGGGACACTTGCCTGTCCGGAAGTTGGTCGACACCATCAGAAAATGGGCTGCTGCGGGCTTACCGGCCAGTGTTATTGCCGATCATCTTTTCTTCAGTCTTTCCATAGGAGGGGATTTTCTTCTTGAAACATGTTTCTTGCGGGCTCTAAAAGCTTCACTTTTTTTAATATTGCGGGCTGAAGGCCTTCTGATCAATCCTGAACAGGTATTTATTCATGGACTCAACAGTAAATGGGTGGAAAGTACCTATGCACCAGCCTCCAACCTGATCAAGGAACCTGTAACCGCACTGGCCGCTGTCATCGGCGGATGTGATGCCCTGAGCTGTGAAGCGGAGGATCCAACTGACGCCACTCAATTAAGAATAGTAAAGAATATTTTTCTCATCCTTGATGAAGAATCATTTGTTGGGAAAACCCTTGATCCTGTTGCCGGCTCCTATTTTTTTGATTCCGTAACTTCTACACTTATCCGACGGCACTGGAATAACTACCTGCAGGAATTTAAAATTAAGCACACACTCGAAGAT
>JAOUKJ010000621.1 GCA_029882675.1 Cyclobacteriaceae bacterium | reverse complement strand
ATTTAAATTTGCAAGACACACCAGTGGGGAATTATACGTTAAATTTTTCAGATATTCAGACCCTTACAACAGGTTTTGACATCAGGTTAATCGATAATTTTTCTGTAATTGAAACAATTATATCTGATGGTTCTAGTTATTCATTTGATGTAACTGCTGATCCGGCAAGTACAGGTTCAAACCGCTTTCAGTTAGTCCTTGCAGAATCAGTAATTAATAAGACACTGAATTATACAATAGATTCTCAATGTACCGGTACAGATTATGTTACAGTAACCATTGATAATTCTCAACAGGGAATAACGTATAGTTTGTATGATGCGGCAAATAAAGTCAGTGGTGATTTTATTGGAAATAATGGACCGTTGGACATTGTTGTTAGTAAGACACTTTTAAAAATAGGGGCAAACATCTTATCCGTTCAGGTAGATAATGCAACTTGTAGTTCTACCTTCATTCCTGATGCACTTACAATAGATATACATCAAATATATGAAGTAACTTCCGTCACCAACGGCCAGAACTGTGGGTTGGGTAGTGTCACCCTCCAGGCAACCGGGGCACCGGCAGATGGCTTCTATCGTTGGTATGAATCTGCAGATGCAACAGTGCCTGTTAGTGGAGAAAATGGTGAAATTTTTCTGACTCCTGAGTTGCAGGCAACAAAATGGTACTACGTATCTGTAGTCAATGGCCAGGGTTGCGAAAGCGCAACAAGGCAGAAGGTCGTAGCAGAAATACTCGATGTTTCAGGCCTCAATGCACCACTTACCTATTCGGTGGATGCAGCCTGTAACGCCGATGGACTGGTCAGTGTGACAATAGATAAAACTTTTGCTGACATAGCGTACAGCCTGTATAATGGGAATGTAGCAGCAGCTAATGAGCTGCCGGGTAATGGAGGAGCATTGACGTTTACCCTCGACCGCTCAACATTGTTGGCCGGTAGCAACTTGCTGGATGTAAGGGCTACCAGCGCTACATGTGGTGTGGTAAATCACCCGCAGGATCTGTCGATAAGTATTAACCCTGTGGTGGAAGTGGCATCTGTAAATGCAGGAACTACCTTGTGTGACCCAGGCACTATGACGCTTACAGCTACAGGAGCACCTGAATTGGGGAGCTACAAATGGTATGAATCAAATGATGCTGCTGAGCCCATTGTAGGAGCTGTGGATGCTGAATTCATTACCCCTGAATTAACTGCTTCAACATCCTATTTTGTATCTGTGGTCAATGCACAAGGTTGTGAAAGCATTGAAAGGAAAGAAGTATTTGTTGAGGTGGTGGATTTAAAACCAGCTATCGATTCAGTAACAATTTCCCCAAAACAGGAATACATATTAACCAGTAATTATGCTGAAGGAAATCAGTGGTTTAAAGGTGGCCAACTTATCGAGGGAGCCACTGGCCAAACATTGGAAGTGAAAGAGATTGGGGAGTTTAACTATCATGTAGAAGTAAGTCTTAATGGCTGTACGAAAAGCTCTGAAGAGCTACCTTTATTGGTTCTGGGAGTAAATGATTTAGCTATAGCGGGTTATAAAACTTATCCAAACCCCGTAGGAGATTATTTTAATTTAGAATACAATGGCTTTGGAACGAAAAATGTTCATGTGACAATATACAATGTCAATGGCCGCATAATGCTTGATGAAAACATAGATATTTCCGGTGAAAAACATATATTTGAAACAAAAAGGTGGAGAAAAGGGTTATATTTGCTCCGATTAGCAGATGGTAATACAATATTGTTAAAAAAATTCATCAAGAATTAATGTCTGTTGGCTTGACTTGATAACATGGTACGAAAGATATTTTTTGTTAGTGCATTTTGCCTGACTGCACTTTTTGTTTTTGCCCAACCGGGTGATCCGGGTCCTAAACCAGGTACAGGTGCCGTTCCAATTGACGGTGGCATTGGCATTCTGGTGGCTGCAGGGGCACTGCTGGGGATTAGAAAGGTAAAAGCGTTGAGAAATAAAGGAGATTAGAAAACCATTCTATGGTTAATAAAGTCGTACGTAATCTGCGTATCCTGCCGCGCTGGATCATCATCATAATCGACCTGATGATTATATCACTGTCAACGGTGTTGGCATACCTGCTCAGGTTCAACTTTGAACTACAGGAATTAATTAATTTTGATTTTCAGCACGGTGTATTGGCTGCGGTCATTGCCGGGGGCATTGCCATTGCCATCACCAGAAGTTATCAGGGGATTATACGCTATACCAGCTTGCAGGATGGCGTCAGGATAATATATACCTCCCTGATTAGCATGGGGCTCTTGTTCTTTACCAGTTGGTACTATCAACTGACTAATGGAAAGGGATTGATACCCAACTCCGTTATTATTATCACCTTCCTGGCCTCCCTCATGTTTCTTTTTTACTACCGGTTGGTGGTGAAGAATATATTTACATTTTATAAAAGTGCGGTCACCAAATCAGATAAAGTCGCCATTTTTGGGGCCGGCCAGTCCGGTATTGTCACTAAGCATGTCATCGACAATGACTCCGGGATGAAGGTGACTGCTTTTCTCGAAGATGACGACCATAAGATTGGAAAGGTGATTGATGGCATACGTATTTACGATGCCAACAAAAACCTGCAAATGCTCTTTCGTACGCAGAATAT
>JAOUKJ010000620.1 GCA_029882675.1 Cyclobacteriaceae bacterium | reverse complement strand
GGGATAGGCCCGGGTTTTCTTTCTATGGGCTCAGAGTCCCTGCGGAGATGTTGGGCGAGGGGAAGATTATGTTTCACCCCTTACCACGGAATGGTTACAAGATCAGGTATATTGTTAAAGTGTTTGTCTCTGCTAACAATGGTATAGTCATGTTCTTTTGCTAAAGCGGCTATCCATATATCATTTTCTGGTATTGGCTTACCCAGCCTTTTTAATTTGACTTTTAAAATACCATACATCTCCGCTGTACGTTGACTGGTATTAATAATCTCTATAATTTGTAGCAGGGCATCTATTTGCCTAAAGTGATGGGTTCTACGCCCTGAGTTTTCAGCACCCAAGTAAAGTTCTCCCAATGTGGGAATGGGCAAATAAACATTTCCTGATTCATTGATCTTGTCTGCAATATCCCGCTGACCTTTAAATAAGTCGATCACAATATTTGTGTCTAACAGGTATCCGTTATTTCCAGTCTTCGGCATGGATGTTTTCGCAGGATTCTTCTATGACTTTTTTCATTTTATCCGCCTCTTTTTCGCTGATTACTCCCAGTAAATCATAAACAGAGGGCTTTTTGTCTTCTTTAAGCTTTTCCAGTTTTAAAAGGCCTTCCAACTTTTCAATGATCTTCTCATTGCTTAAAGCCAATATCTCTTGAATAAAATGCAGCTTGCGTGTCTGTATGTCCATTATATTAGCATATGATTTTTGTAAATATAACGATTTCATTCATTTTTTGGTTTAATTTTTTTCACCCCAATGGATGATATTTCTCTACCGTCCATCTTAAATCCCCGGTATCGCTGGTCTTATAGCGTTCGGTACTACTCGGATATTTGTGCCCCATAAATACCTGTACGACCCGTATGTCCCTGCCATTTTCAATAGGTTGCGGCATAAACCCATACACTCTCCCCTCCGTGTACTTTGTGCCTTCTTTGTGTACTTTGTGGTTAAAAATAAGCGATAGGTTATAGGCGGTAAGAGGTAGGTGAGTACACAAGTTGTTCAGGTCATGGGAGAAATAGTTTGTCCTGACAAGAAGTAAGAATCACTGCTTAATTGGATTCAGTGATTAATACATTAAGCAGCCACAAATCCCCAATTTGCACGAATAATTCATCACATTACCGCACAGGTTCTCTATTTTCCAGGCCGGACTGCGGGTGGGAAAATTTGACACTGATGCAGTGGGAACCATAGAATCGGGTCGTATATATGGGATAGGCCTGGGCTTTCTTTCTATGGACTCAGAGTCCCTGTGGAGACGCTGAGCGAGGGGAAATCTGATAGGTTTTTATGATTTTTTGACGGAAAGGGTAAAATGTACCTGTGTTGAATGAGCGGAATAAGTGTCCTGATAGGTGCGTAGATAAAGTGTTTTTATAATGACTTATTTTGGCTAAATTTGTATTATGTTGTAACGTTTTATTTTAATGCAGATCAATAATAATTATGAAAATACTCCTGGATATCAAAGATGATAAGGCCGCTTTTATTATAGAACTGCTGAGCAATTTTAAGTTTGTAAAGACCAAACCCCTCACGCCATACAAAGCCGGGGTTCTTGAAGGACTAAAAGAAGCCGTTGAACAGGTAAACTTGTCCAAACAGGGAAAAGTTAAACTTAAATCTGCCCGTCAATTGCTCGATGAATTATGAGGTAGTTTATACTGACAACTTTAAGCGGGAATTTAAAAAACTGGCCAAAAAATATCATTCAATCAGAAGTGATCTGGAATGCCTGCTCGATACGCTGGAAGAAAATCCTGTACAAGGGATAGCTATTGGAATGGATTGCTATAAAATCCGAATGGCTATTGCCTCCAAGGGAAAAGGCAAATCCGGTGGGGCGAGAGTCATTACCCATTTGTATGTTGACGGTAATCTGGTTTACTTACTTTCTATATATGATAAGTCTGATCGGGAAACCATCACCAATAAAGAAATTGAAACACTACTAAAATATTTACAGTAGTAATTCTTTGGGTGTGCTGTTTTGGATACTTCAACCCCTGTTTAATAGGTACGGTCCTCACTCTGATGAAAAGACCCTGAGCGAGGTGGAGAAAACGTCATTATTGGGCGTAGGACAACTATTATTGGTAGAAAAAGGGGAACAGGTGGTTTTTTTTAGGGGACGTCAACTCGGCCGACAAAGCCATCGTTGAGAAACTCCGTCTGATCGAACAACTTGATGACCAGGAAAAAAACTCCATCTTTAATATCATTGACGGCCTGTTCGCCAAAAAAAGACTGAAAAATTCGCCGGAGAGAGCGGAGATCGGAGGGCTGAGCTAAATGAATGGGCGGGATTTTATAGAATTACCGGGGAATTAGCAGGGCTGCACGGCAAGCCTCACCCATCTACATTTTTTCACTTTTCTTATGTCCGCATGACCCTCTCCACACGTGGAGAGGATGGCTAAAGTCCGTAGGTTTTAACGGTTAACCATCCGAAAGACAAGTTATACTACTTCATTGACATGTCTATCAGGGACTTTAAAGCCAAACAAGCCTATTCCTGATTTTTTGACACTGCCTTTTTAAATATAAAACCGCCAATACACACTGCCCTGGCGGCTTGTCTCTTATTTGAGACACTTTATTGTGGAATTATCGTGAAACCAGCAGGTTAAGAAAT
>JAOUKJ010000619.1 GCA_029882675.1 Cyclobacteriaceae bacterium | reverse complement strand
ATAGCGGGCAGCTCAAATCTTGTCTTTTGAGGTTTAATAAACCCGGCCAGACCCTTTGGGTTTTTTTTCTACATATAAAGTTATTCTTCCTGCTCAAAATCTGTTTTTTTCTATTGTGATGTGACCTGCATTGAGTCTTTAGCATATAGAAAGAAGAGCTCAAAACACTTCGCGTTGAGAAGATTTAACGACATTTTAACGAAGTGGTAAGTTTTCACGAATGAGCCGGGCAGTTACCTGACCGGATTGTTCATGAGATACATTGATCTGCCAGCTTCCTGCATCAATTGGATGTGAAAAAAAGTCATAACCAATCTGCTGGAAAGATCCAATAACATTAATAAAGCACCCTGAATTTTATCGTATGTTCAATACCTCTCAAGGTGCTAATCAGTTCACGATCATATGCTTTATCGATGTCTGTGATCACATATCCAATGGTTTCGTTGGTTTTGAGGTATTGCCCTAAAATATTGATGTTGTGATCTGCGAGTACCTGGTTGATGTGTGCCAGAATGCCCGGCACGTTGTGGTGAACATGTATGAGTCTGTGTGCATTTACGAATGCTGGAAGTTGCAGGTTGGGGAAGTTAACACTGTTTGAGGTGCTTCCCGTATTGACATATTCCATGATCTTGCCAGGGACAAATTCTGCGATATTCTTCTGTGCTTCCAATGTACTTCCTCCAATATGAGGTGTGAGTATGGTATTTTTAGCTCCCCGCAACGGTGAAACAAATTCTTCATCATTTGTTTTGGGCTCATGAGGGAATACATCGATGGCAGTGCCTCTTATTTTACCGGAATCAATATTTCGTTTTAGGGCGTCAATTTCCACAACATGCCCACGGGCCAGGTTTATAAAAATAACGCCTTCTTTCATCAGGTCGAATTCCCGATCAGCAATGAGATCCTTGTTTTCGGGACGACCGTCCACGTGCAGGGTAACGATATCTGATAAGGAGAGCAGTTCATCCAGAGATTTGCACTTGGTGGCGTTTCCCAGTGCAAGTTTTTCAACGATATCGTAATAGTAAACATCGAGGCCCAGCGATTCCCCAAGAACAGATAGTTGAGCGCCGATATTTCCATACCCTACGATACCCAGTTTTTTTCCTCTGATCTCGTTGCTTGCCGAGGCAGTTTTTAGCCATTGGCCCTGGTGAGCAGCAGCAGATTTGTCTGGAATGGCCCGCATAAGCATAATGATTTCGGCGATAGCCAGTTCTACAACCGAACGGGTATTGCTGAAAGGGGCATTGAATACAGCAACGCCTTTTTTAAGACACTCTTCCAGATCGATTTGGTTGGTGCCTATGCAAAAGGCACCAATCAGCATGAGCCTGTTCGCATTGTCCAGCACTTTTTTGGTGACCTGTGTCTTACTTCTAATACCAAGAATAGAAACGTTCTTTATGCGTTCACAAAGTTCATCTTCATCCATGCCACCTGCATGAATATCTACTTTGTAGCCTTCTTCACGAAGTATTTCTACTGCGCGGGGATGTACATTTTCCAGCAATAAAACGTTGATCCTGCTTTTGGGGTATGAAATAGCTGTATTCATTTTATTAAGATAAAGAAATTCATCCAGGCTGGGTGTGATATGATCTGCCTTTTCAGTGACCTTATCGCGACTTACATTTTCGGTAAATGCGAAAAATTTATTGGCCAGGCCGGCAGCTTTAATTTCATAATCGGTATAGCCATCACCAATCACATAGACATCGCCCTGCAGCTTGAGTTTTCTCAGGACTTCCACCTTTCCTCCGTTGGTGCTGAGTACATTATCTTCATCAAAACCAACGATTTTTCCTGTTTCATCAAAGACAAAGGAGTTGGCGTGAATATGCTTTTCCCTTACGCCAAAGGAAGTCACAGTAGGAATGATGAAATCACTGAACCCATTTGAAATAATGTATATTCTGTCTGCATAGTTTTCAAAAAACTCCTTGTTGCGCTCTACAGACTTTGATACTTTTTTCTTCAGTGCCTTCACCAGGTCTTCGATGTGGTCGCGGTGTGCATCGAGCAGCTGAATTCGCTGAGTAAGTGACTCGCGAAGATCAAGGCCTCCTTCCATTCCGCGATTAGTAATATCGGCGATTTGTTGCAGGCGTTCTTCCTTTTCAGGATGGTTTTTCAATGCTATTTCACCCAATATATCCAGCGCTTCCACCTTAGTAAATGTGCTGTCAAAATCCACTACAAAAAACTTCTTCGAAGGCATATCGTCTCTTTTAAGGCTGCAAAGGTAAAACGTAGGAAGACTAATTCATATTTTAGTGGAAATTTTAGCTGATATTTTTATTGTTCACAGCTTGTTTAGTTCGCTGATAATCACTGCACAGGCTTCCTGTATTTCTTCATCGCTAATATTAAGGGGGGGTGCCAGTCGGAAAGAATTTTTCACCGACAGGAACCAAAAAAGCAAAACGCCCTTGCTACGGCAGCCATCCACAATTTGCTGCACCTCTTCCGCGTGTGTCAGGTCTACAGCGAGCATCAGTCCTTTTCGCCTGATTCCTTTTACCACCGGGTGTTGTAGTTTTTTTTCCAGCAATTGACCTTTACGCTCTACTTCATTCATTAAATGCTCTTCTTCGATAACCTCGATGGCGGCCAGTGCAGACCCACAGCAGACCGGGTTTC
>JAOUKJ010000618.1 GCA_029882675.1 Cyclobacteriaceae bacterium | reverse complement strand
AAATGCAAAAAACCTGGATGATGTGATAATTGAACACGAGCTTGAGTGCATCAGGCTTTTGTTTAACTATGGCATAATGGAAGTTGAAGAGGGCTTTAACTACTACCATTACTTTTTCCGGGAGACAGAAGAAATCAGGTTTTTGCATTCGCTCCACGTTGAAATGATTAACTTATATGCCAATGCAATAAAAGAGGGTATCGTTCCTGATCATAATTTTTTGATTAGTCAGGGAGGGGATGAATTAAAAAACCTCACAGCACAACTGTACTTTGAAAGATATTCTTTAAGTGAAAACTGGAAGGAAAAGTACGATATCGTGGTGCTGAATGAAAGGGAAATGCTGGATAAGATGTTTTCGCGTAATATTCTCTTTCTGAAATTCAGAAATGCAATAAAAATTCAGAATGAATACCTTTCAAAATTAAAGGAGGTAAAAGGTACCGATGAGGAAGGGGTGATTATGGATTACTACCATGAGTATAAAAATATTGGAGATATATACGCGAAAGAACTGGGAATTGTAGTGATAAAGTAATTCAGAACTTTTTCCTTCCGGCAACAGTTAATCATAAGAAACTTAATATGCCGATATATTTTGCGTAATTTTGTGTTGAGGAAGAGGTTAAGAAAGAATAAAATGAAAGAGAAAATAATTTTAAATACTATACCTGAGGCCATTGAAGATATTAAAAATGGCAAAGTCATTATTGTAGTTGATGATGAGGACCGGGAAAATGAGGGTGACTTTATTTGTGCAGCTGAGTGTATTACTCCTGAAATCGTAAATTTCATGGCTACGCATGGTCGGGGACTTATTTGTGTTCCCCTGATAGAGGATCGTTGTGAAGAGCTTGGTCTCGATTTGATGGTAGGTAAAAATACATCCTTTCACGAAACACCTTTCACGGTCTCTGTAGACCTGATTGGCCATGGATGCACAACAGGTATTTCTGCGCATGACCGCTTTAAGACCATTAAGGCCCTGGTTGACCCTGAAGCCAAACCTGAAGAACTCGGAAAACCTGGTCATATTTTTCCATTGAGAGCCAAAAAAGGAGGTGTGCTTCGCCGCGCCGGGCATACAGAAGCAGCTGTTGATTTTGCCCGTATGGCTGATTTTCGGCCTGCCGGCGTACTTGTGGAGATCATGAACGAGGATGGGAGTATGGCTCGTCTTCCGGATCTTAAAAAAGTGGCTGAAAAATTTGATCTGAAACTGGTTTCAATCAAAGATCTTATCGAATATCGGGTGGAAAAAGAAAGCCTGATCGAAAGGAATGTAGAAGAGGTTGATATGCCCACGGATTTTGGCCATTTTAAACTGACGGCCTACACACAAACCAATACAGGAGAGGTACATGTGGCTTTAACAAAAGGGAGCTGGGAAAAGGAAGAACCTGTTTTAGTACGCGTACATTCATCCTGTGTTACCGGTGATATATTTGGCTCCTGTCGGTGTGATTGCGGCGGACAATTACATGCAGCCATGGAAATGGTAGAAAAGGCAGGCAAGGGTGTCATCCTTTATATGAATCAGGAGGGCCGGGGAATAGGGCTTGTGAATAAACTTAAAGCCTATAAGCTTCAGGAAGAAGGGCTCGATACGGTAGAAGCTAATCTTGAACTGGGATTCCAAATGGATCAACGGGATTATGGTGTTGGGGCGCAGATTCTTAGAAACCTGGGTATTTCAAAAATAAAGCTTATCTCAAATAACCCTAAAAAAAGAGTGGGTTTGATCGGTTATGGATTGGAAATTATTGACTGTGTGCATATTGAAATAGCGGCAAACAGTCATAATGAACATTACCTCAAGACCAAAAGAGATAAAATGGGTCATCATATTCTTGTCGATAAGGACTGAATCTGGCCATTAACCCGCCTCCAAAAAAATCTATGACTATGAGTAAACCATTAATTCTGGTTTCCAATGACGATGGAATAACATCCCGGGGAATCAGGTTGCTGATAAAGTTAATGCAGCAAATAGGCGAGGTCGTTGTGGTCGCACCAGACAGCCCTCAGTCAGGAATGGGGCATGCCATTACCATTGGAAATACCATCCGGCTGGATGAAACAGATATTTTTCCGGAGATCAGATCCTTCAAGTGCTCCGGGACACCCGCCGACTGCGTGAAACTCGCCAAGCACTTTGTGCTCAAAGACAAGCAGCCAGATCTCGTTGTCAGTGGAATCAATCATGGCAGTAATACATCAACCAATATTCTCTACTCAGGCACCATGTCAGCCGCATTGGAGGCGGCCATCGAAGGCTTGCCTGCCATCGGATTTTCTGTTTGTGACTATGCGGCTGATGCCGATTTTAGCCATACGGAAGAGGCTATAATAAAAATAGCCCGGGAAACGCTAAAAAGAGGTTTGCCCAAAGGCACGGCGTTAAATGTTAATTTCCCACCAAAACGCAACGAACCCTTAAAAGGAATTAAGATATGCCGGCAGGCCCGGGCCAAATGGCAGGAAGAGTTCGATCAAAGATTTGATCCCAACGGCAGACGGTATTTCTGGTTGGCTGGAAACTTTGTGAATTTTGACAAGGGCGAAGACAACGATGAGTGGGCCATAGCCAATAATTACGCTTCAGTGGTGCCTTGTGTGTATGACCTCACGGCCCATCATGCGATTAGCCTGCT
>JAOUKJ010000617.1 GCA_029882675.1 Cyclobacteriaceae bacterium | reverse complement strand
ATTGGCAGTGGCCGTATAGATCAAAGCGAATTTGAGTGGGGCAGGGGAGGGCACATATCGGAATTGATGCGTACTCATTATTACAGGTAAGTATTTTTAAAATCGGTAAAAATCATGCGGTTTTGCAGATTATTGTACTGTGTGAGCAGGGCATAGGCGTGATCGGGCACGTAATTAAACCTGCTTTTAAACTCGGTGATCTTTACACTCAGCTCGTTGACATAGAACCGGACCTGGTCGATGTTTTTGCATTTGGCTGGTTTTTCAAAGTTTCTGCTGGTGAAAGACTTAAACTCTTTTTCGACTTGTTTTTTTTCGTATCCGCTCATGATGATAGTGTATTAATGCACGTTTAAAAAATGAATAACATGACAAATATAGCTATATAAACGATAATGTCAAATAATAGTTGTGTAATAATGCACATTATTTTTCGTTGAAGTAAAACTTTAGATCTGAAAAGTGGATTTACAGGTCAATATGGGCTGTTTTTCATTACGAATTTTTCGTAAAATTTTTGTGTAGAAATACGCAATAACCTTAAAAGAGCAGATAATCAGTACCTACTGTATTTGAATAGGAGAAAAGAAGCTACCAACACTTGAAGATTTTTTAAAGGCCCCTTTGTAAATGCTTCGCGTGCTGGAGGCTATTATTAGAGTAATTTGAGGTAATTCTTAATAGAGAAAAAAAACAAGTTTATATTTGTTCATGCCTATCGAAAAACCGGCTGCTACTGAAAACACCGGGTCTGTTGACCTGCCCACGTTTGAAGAAATGTTCAGGGAGCATTACGTTTATTTGTGCAACCTGGCCAACAAAATCCTCAACGACCGTGATGAGGCCGAAGAGATTGTTCAAAACGTTTTTGTAAACGTCTGGAACCGGCAGGAATATGCCAACATTTCCACATCGGTAAAAGGCTATTTATCGCAGGCCGTAAAGAACGCCTGCATGAATTTCTTTAAGCACGATAAAGTAAAGCAAAAGCATGTGCAATATGAGATGTACTATGGAAGTAAGTTCTCTGCCGATGATCCCGTAGTGGCGGGTGAGCTCAATGACCGGATCGACCGGGCCATACAAGGACTCCCCGAGCAACGACGAAGGGTGTTTTTAATGAGCCGGCACGAAGGATTGAAATACAAGGAAATAGCAGAGCAGTTGAGCATTTCTCCAAAAACAGTGGAAAACCACATGGGAAAGGCCCTTGAGCACATGCGGAAAGAGCTGATTGAGTACCTTTCGATCCTGTTGGTAATTTGGTTAGAAAATTTTATCAGGTGATGATAGGGGTAATGCACTATAAGGTTGTCATAAGAATTGAATAATGGACAAACAGCCCAAACATATTGATTATAACCTCATAGCCCGTTTTTTGGCTGGAGAGGCCACATCCAGTGAAGCTGAATTCATTGGAAACTGGCGGCAAGAGGAAGATGAAAATGAAAAATTTTTCAACCAGTGTCAAAAGATCTTTGACCTGGACGTCACGGATACTGCCGCAGGTGATGTATTCGATACCGACCGGGCATGGACGAAAGTGAGGTCACAACTGGAAAATCGAGGCCCATCAAATACCACCAAAGTAATACCCCTTGACCAGGGCAACCACTTTATCAGAAACCGGATGTATTACCTGTCGGGCATTGCGGCCTCGCTGATTATCGGGATGGTCTGGCTGTTTGGTCTCCGCGACAAGACGCCTGAAAGTATTATGGTCGCGTCAGGGCCTGACATTGAGACCGTTTTTCTTCCTGACAGCAGCAAGGTGGTGCTGGCTGCCCATTCTTCTGTAGAGTACAAGAATGACTATGGACAAGTAACGCGAAAGGTATGGCTGGAGGGAGATGCCTATTTCGACGTAGTAAGAAATGAACAATCTCCTTTTGAAGTGATCTTGCCCCAGGCACGGGTAAGTGTACTGGGAACGGCCTTTCTTATCGAAAGTAAAAAAGACCAGGTGGTAGTTTCGGTAGAGACCGGAAAAGTAAACCTGGCCCCTCTACATTCTGATACAACAGGATTGGTACTTGTGGCCAACGAAAAGGGATCATTGTTTACCGACAGCCAACAACTCAGAAAGGAGAAACCCACCAGCATGAATTACATGTACTGGGCCAATCACAGGCTCAGCTACCGGCAAATGCCTTTGCCGGAAATATTTGATGAACTCTCCGGAATATTTGGTGTGGATTTCAATATTGAAGCCGAAGGGATCGGGAACTGCAGGTTAAGCGGCGTTTTCCGTGACCAGGATATTGATACTATCCTCAAAAATATGGCCCTTTCCACCCCGTTTGAATATATAATATCGGCAAACAGGATCACTATAACCCAGGCGAGTTGTGTCACTCCATAAACCGGTTGTATTATTGGCCCTGCTACTGATGGCAGCATATGCCATGGGGCAGGACAATCCACTCCGGCGCAAAATAGACCTGGAGGTGGTCAACCAGCCTTTTGAAGACGCCCTGCTCGCTGTTGCCGACCAGGCCCGGCTTTCTTTTTCTTACAACCCGGATATCCTGCCGGTGGACAGTATCGTTAATGTGTCGATAAAAAACACCACGGTAAACGATGCGCTTAAAGCGTTTCTTGGCCATGAGATGGAACTCAAAACCAGTGGTAATCACCTGGTCATATTAAACAGCCGAT
>JAOUKJ010000096.1 GCA_029882675.1 Cyclobacteriaceae bacterium | reverse complement strand
GCGAATTCAATCGAGGCCCAACCCGCATCCACCGCAGCGCTCAGGCCTTCAGCCTGCATCCGTCTCGCTACAGCATCGGTGATATCCGCTGCTATTTTCATTACTTTCGTTACTTTGCCCGTTAAATCCTTCACCGGGGTGTAAGAAGCATTCAGCCATATCGCACTTCCGTCCTTTCGCAACCGCTTGATCTCTCCAGATTGAATCTTGTCCAAAGCAAGCTCTTCCCAAAAGGTTTTGTAGGCTTTGCTTGTTGAATATTCTTTCTCACAAAATATCCGATGGTGTTTCCCAATCAGGTTTTCCACACTGCCATAGCCCATGGCTTCTACGAAGTTATTATTCGCATCCACGATGGTTCCATCGGGCGTGAATTCAATCGAGGCCCAACCCGCATCTATAACCTTTCTTAAACTTTCATCATTCGTTGAACTCCTGATAACTTCTTTCGGGGCGATACTAATCATAGTTACAATTTGTTTAAGTTTGAATAGAGAATTATTCCATCATTTCTGTAGGGGCCTTCGCTGTCAATAAGTAGTTCTTTGCAAATCACCCTCACTCTACATTCTCCAATATTTAGTCACTAGTGTATTCGGCACTAGATGTATTCGGTACTCATAAACACTGTATTCTATTTACGTGTTTAAACATCATTTACGAGACAACTCATTTTCACTTCGAATATTACCATGATGTGTTTAAATATTTAATATAAAGTACATGAGAATGTTTTCCCACAATACTACACCAAACCAGGAAATAGTCGGTGATAAAAAACAATCAAACTACCAGCAAACCTTTAGGGATTTTTTCCAAAGGCATGATGCCCAAATGAATAAATGAACACCACAAATATCCTGCAACAATACTTTGGCTGCAAGTAATAATTAGTACATTTAAAACCCTAATTCTAGTAAGTCATCCAACAGGATATCCTACACGGTGCCCAGAAAATGAGCATTATTAAAGCCATAAAACTTTTATTCTTCAGCACAGGGAAAAAGATGCTGGGATAAAAACCGGAGGGGAAAAATATTTGAAGAAATAATAAAAAATAGCGTTTAAAAAACAACGCTTATACATGAGAACAGGCCTTTCCATGCGGGCTATCTGAAAAAAAGACAATGGGCATTATTGCCGCAGACTTCAATAGTTACTCAAACCGGCAATGATCCAATAAAAACCGATAACACCTTCTTTGCCTTCCCTTTCAAAGTCTGCCTTTACAATAACCAGTTCTTCGCCTTCCAAATTGCGAAAATCATTTTTCATCACTTCACAGATTTGATCATTGTCTTGTTCGAAATAATGAGGCACATCCCCATAAATATCGTTTTTCATATGATTCGCAATAACTGAAATAGCAGAGGCAGAAATAATATTATCAATTTCTTTTAGAATGGCTTTTTCAGAGATATCGGTCTTCCGCATGCGTTTCATCAATATATCGTGAAATTCAACGGCAGTTTCTTTATCCATGAAAAAGTAGCTTTTCCCCTTCATATCACCTATAATTTCAGTCGTAACCACGACATCATTTTTCTGTTCATTGAGAAAAATCTGCTCTTCATAGCGCAGGGGTTGAATACTCTCTACCTTTAGACCTATCTCTTGCCTTACCATCATTTTCAGTGACTTCTTTGATCGTTCAAGGCTTTCCCCGATAAATTCGACAACTGATGGTTTGAGTGTATTGCTGGTGATCATATAAATTATTTTTCCTGCGAATAAAAAAAAGGTAACTTCTACTGAGTAATATAAAAATGTCCTTTTTAACTAAATGATTTTAACCCGATATTGTTTTCATTTTACAATTCAATATGGGATATTTTTTGGTCTTATCCACAAAATTCATTTTGAAAATTCATGAAACCGATGGCATAAAATTAAAGGGACATTTATAACAAACAAAAATTTCGCGATATTATAATTTAAAAGCGCAGGTATAAAATAACCCAAAAACAACTTTTTATCCTTTGAGAAGTGTGCAATTATCCCTTTATATAACAGCCATTATTGATCGCATACATAAAATCGTTGACTCTTATGAATAGAAAAAACAAAAAACAATCGATGCCACTGTATATATTTTCACAGATAATCTTACATCAATCACTATCAGTAGAGTATACAAAAATATCCTTTTCACTTTATGCCTAAATTTATTATTATTACCTTCAAGTTTATGAGTGAAATTATAGCGGTAATAAATCAAAAGGGAGGCACGGGAAAAACCACCACTTCCCACAACCTGGGGTACGGGCTTGCCCGCAAAGGGAAGAAGGTTTTGTTCATTGACCTTGATCCTCAGGGGAACCTGACATTTTCATGTGGCATCAATGAATTTGAACATTCCCTTGCAGATGTAATATATCAGGACAAAAGTCTTAATGAAACCATTATAAAGCTTGATGAAAAAATCGACCTGGTACCTACGGATATTGAGCTAGCCCACACGGAATTATTTCTTACACAACAGGATGACAGGGAATTCATAATCAGCAAAGCATTGAAAGAAACGGCCAAAAGGTATGATTATGTAATCATCGATTGCCAGACATCGTTGTCAGTTCTTACCATCAATGCCCTGGTTGCTGCGACCAAAATTGTTATTCCACTACAAATGACTATATTGAGCCTGAAGGGTCTCGATCTCGTGTTGTCAACCATACAAGATGTGAAAGAAAACCTGAATAAACATCTAAAAGTAGCTGGAATATTGCCTGTAATGATCGACCGAAGAAGGAAGCTTAGTACCGAAGTCATTGACATCATTGTGGGAAATTTCGACATTCACGTCTTCAAATCACAAATTGGGTCGAGTGTACGCGCTGCCGAGGCTCCGTCTTTTGGCAAAAGTGTGTTAGAATATGCCCCCTCATGCAATGTTGCTAAGCATTACGGGCTATTTGTAAAAGAGTTTTTAAGTATAACAAAGAAGTTAAATAAATAAATTATGCCGGTTGGTAACAATTTAAATCTAAAAAGAGAACGTATCATTCCCCTAAAAAATGAAGCGGATACAATTCCGGAAGAAAAAGCGGAGAAAGTGACAGTGAAAAAGGAAGTGAAAGAGGTGCAAGCAAAAGGAAAGGCCACAAAAGTGAAAAAAGGAGAAAAAAAGAAAGACCGGAAAGCAAAGCCCGCTGAAAAAGCAGAGCATGTGAAAAAGATCAATCTTGAAGAAAAGGCAAAGGAAGAAGTGAAAGAAGAAAAAAGTAATCAAGCACTGGATATGGGCATACTTGATGCTTTGGAAGATGGGGAAAACTTACGATATGGCGTAGAAAACATCCCTTCCAAACGAAAGGCCGTAAAAAAGACGAAAATAGAGTTTACAGGCGAACTCACCATCAGCCATATCCATGAAATTCACAAAAGGGTGGAAGAAGTATTCACAGCATATAATATATATAGCCTGGCGCTGAAAAACATAAATGAACTTGATTTGAGTTTCATACAACTTCTGCACATATATAAGGGATACCTGGAGGCCGAAGGCAAAGAAGTGAAAATAACAGCTGACCTGCCCAATGAATTGAAAGAATTGATCATTACCAGTGGCTTTTCACCACTGCTATTTCCATCTGATAACTAGTTTAGTACTTAAAACAATTAATATATACCATGTCAAAGAGCATACTTATCGTTGATGATTCCGAGAGTATCCGTGAGCTAGTTGGTTCTACGCTTGAAGAAGCAGGCTATACCGTGACACGCGGAGTAAACGGAAAAGACGGACTGGAGTGCCTGCAACAAATGGATGAAAATGTCAAACTCATCATTACAGACCTTAACATGCCTGTAATGGATGGGATTGAACTTGTAAAAGAGGTAAGAAAGCATAAAAACTTTAAATACCTCCCCATTTTAATCCTGACGACAGAAACACAGGTGACTAAAAAAAGAGAAGCCAAAGCCGAGGGGGCAACCGGTTGGATTGTAAAACCCTTTGAAAAAGAAAGGCTTTTATCTGTAGTGAAAAAAGTAATACGCTGATGGAAAGGTTACAACAAGTTTTTAAAGAAGAATCTGATGACCTGTTGCAAAACCTGGAGCAATCATTGCTGTCATTAGAAAAGAATCCCGATGATGAAAATCGCATAGCTGAAATATTCAGGGCCATGCATACGCTAAAAGGCAATAGCAGTATGTTTGGTTTCAGCAAAATAGCTGATTTTGTGCATAATCTGGAGACACTCTATTCTCATATACGGGATAAAAATTTAAAGGCAACAAGTAGTATTATTGACTGCACCTTTCAAGTACTCGACCTTTTGAAAGTACTTGTAGAAGATCCCATTGTTACTGATGAAAACAACCTGCGCTCACTCGCAGACCTCTCAGTACGCATACTCACTTTTCTGGAAAATGTAGATGGTAGCGAAACAAGCCAGGAAACGGTGAAGAGTACCAATGTAGTGGAAGACAGCTCCCCATCAGCTGTTGATGCCAAAGCCACCACCAAAACTTTTTATATAAGCTTTATCCCGAGTGAAGAAATATTTGAAGACGGCACCAATCCCCTGTTTCTTATAGAAGAACTCACTGAAATGGGAAAGTCCAAAGTATTTACCTATATCAAGCCTTTCGAAATAATCACTGATTACAATGTTGAAAAGTGTTATACCTCATGGGAAATATTGCTGGCCACAGAGTCCAGTCTGAACGAAATTAAGGATGTGTTCCTTTTTGTAGAAGACACTGCTGAAATAAATATCGAAGAACTCAGTGGGGGCAACCTCATTGCCAATGCAGACTTCATCAACGCCATAAACTACACAGGATATTCCGGAGAAAAGCAAACAGCGGAAAAACTTAAAGAAATCATAGATAGCATGGACATTAAAGAAATAACAAGCCAGGTGAAGGAAAAACAGGCAGCTATGGCACAGCAAATCCCTGACAAAGATGGAGCACCGCCAACAGCACCTGCTGCTACAAAAGAAAAAACGATATCCAGCGTACGGGTAGGTAGCGATAAGCTTGACGACCTCATGAACCTGGTGAGTGAACTCGTCACAACACAGGCCGGACTAAGCTTGTACGCAGAGCATAACCACACCACCGCACTGGAATCCATTACTGAAAATGTGGAGAAATTGTCGCGCCAACTCAGGGACATCGCTTTTAGCATGACCCTTATACCCATCAACAATCTGTTTGGTCGCTTCCAGCGGATGATACGTGATGTTTCTGCCAACCTCAACAAATCTGTTGAATTCATCACACAAGGCGGAGAAACAGAACTGGACAAAACAATTATTGAATACCTCACAGACCCTCTGCTTCACCTGTTGAGAAACAGCCTGGATCATGGCATTGAATCACCTGAAGAAAGAAAAAGATTGGGCAAACCACCCAAAGGCACCATTACGCTAAAAGCTTATTACTCAGGTGTAAACGTATTTATTCAGATTGAAGACGATGGCAAAGGAATAGATGCCAATGTGATCAAAGCCAGTGCCATTAAAAAAGGTATGATCACCCCTGAAACAGAACTCACTGAAAGAGAAATCTATGACCTGATATTCTCTGCCGGATTCTCTACCGCCAAAGAGGTGACTGACGTATCCGGAAGGGGCGTTGGCATGGACGTAGTGAAACGAAATATTGCAGATATCCGCGGTGAAATTACCGTAGACTCCAAGGTGAATATTGGGACGAAAATTACCCTTAAACTACCCCTTACACTGTCAATTACTGATGGCCTTTTGGTTCAGATCAGTGATACATACTACCTGATCCCCCTTTCAGTGGTCAGCAAATGTCATGAAGTAACAAAAAAATCCCTTGCGGATGAACTCAATAAAATAGTCGTGTTGGACGGTGACCAAATTCCCTTTCTGGATCTCAGAAAAGAATTTAGGGTAAAAGATGAAGCCCCTGAATTTTTCCAACTGATCGTTGTGGAAAACGAAGGGCGGAGAGTAGGCCTGACTGTCGACAGTATTGTAGGTGAGTACCAGGCCGTTTTAAAACCCCTGGGCAAATATTACCGACACCAGGATTTCATTTCAGGCGGCACCATCCTCGGTGATGGCACCATCGCCCTGGTTATGGATACAAGCAAAATAATAAACAAATTTTCACAAGTAAATAAAGAAGAATTAGTATGAGCCAAATAGCAGAAAATATCCTCGAAAACCTGCAGTCCTTCCTCACTTTCAGGTTGGCTGATGAACATTTTGCTGTAAATGTTCTCAAGGTGATAGAAATCCTTGAGGTGCCTAAAATCACCAAGGTGCCACGTTCTCCTGATTACATGCTGGGCGTTATTAATCTGCGCGGTAATGTGCTGCCGGTCATTGACACCCGCATTAAATTCAGTATGGAAAAAACTGAATACACGGTAAATACCTGTATCATCGTGATGAGCATTGATATTGATGGCGAAGAACTAACTCTTGGCGCCCTGGTTGATGCCGTAGATGAGGTTCTGGACATATCAGCCCAACAAATTAAAGACTCTCCCAGTATCGGATCACAATACAACCCTGAATTCATAGAGGGTGTGGTGAAAGTAAATGAGGAGTTTGTCATGATCCTTAATCTGGGCAAAGTCTTTTCTGCCGATGAAGTACAGATATTAAAAGATTCACAAAACAAAGACGAGAAAAAGAAAAAATAACCTACAATTATGACATCCAAAATACTTCTTTTTAACCGGGCCATGATGGTTTTCCTGTCCCTAATGATCCTGATCACTGGCGGTGCCAGGGGGCAGGATACCGATGAAGAAAAGGAAAGTAAAGGTTCACTCTCCCTCAGTGGTTATGTGGACACGTACTACTCCTACAACTTCAATGACCCGTCCAACAGTGATAATTTCGGAACCACGGGTGTAGGAAGAATTTTCGACGGGTACCACAACCAGGTTGCGCTGGGATTGGCCCAGTTTGTTACTTCCTACTCGACAGACCGTACCGAAATTGTTGCCGATATCGTGTTCGGACCCAACGCCGAACTCGCCAATTTCGGCAATGTGGGTACTGCCTTTTCCATAAAGCAGGCATACGTAAGCACCACACTCGTTGATGGCCTCACCCTGACGATGGGACAATATGGCACACATATCGGCTATGAATTGGTTGATGCACCGTCAAACATGCACTACAGCCTGTCCAACCTGTTTGGCAATGGCCCCTTTTATCATACGGGAGCCAAACTCGATTACGCCATCTCAGACCAATTTGGACTGATGGTGGGAGTGGTTAATGGCTGGGATGCCATCCAGGATAACAACACCAGTAAAAGTGTTGCGGCTCAGTTTAGCCTGGCGCCCGTAGAAGGCCTCGATGCGTATATTAACTGGTTGGGGGGCAATGAAGCCGCCAACAATCCCATAACTGGTGACAAGGCCGATGCCTATAAACACATGTTTGACCTGACCGCCTCTTACGCTGTTGCTGACAATTTCAATATCGGCATTAATGCAGCCATGGGTTTTGACCGCGCAGGAACAGTTAATAATGACTGGATGGGCGCAGCGCTATACCTTACCTTTTCAGCCTCCGACAGAGTGGATCTGGGCGTGAGGGGAGAATATTTCGACGATTCAAACGACATCCAATACCTGGGCGCCGCTTATCAGGGCATCACCCTTACAGCAAGTATTACTGCCCTGGACGGAGCTGTGATTGTAAAACCGGAATTCCGTTTCGACAATGCCGATGAAGACATTTATTATAAAGGACTGAACACACTGAGTCAAAGCCAGAGTACACTGGGTTTGGCCATCATCGGCACATTCGGTAATTAAAAGTTATTACAAATGAATATCAATCAATCAATCAATCAATCAACTCAACTATTAATATCATGATAAAGCATTTAAGCATAAGAATAAAAATTGCCTTGGTCATGGCCATCGGCATACTCATTAACACCCTGATCATCGGCACCATGAGCTACATCAGTGGGCGAAACAGCCTGCAAGACGCTTATTTTGCGCAGCTCACTTCCGTCAGGGAAATTAAAAAAAGAGACCTGGAAAGTTATTTCAGGCAAATACGCTCACAGGTGCTCACCTTTTCAGAAAACCGCATGGTCGTTGATGCCATGAGTTCACTAAAAGACGCTTTCCACGCAACAGAAATTACCGGACAGTCCACTCATGATGCAGCCATGAACGATTATTTCCAACAGGAATTTATGCCCAGAATAAACAATCAGGGTTCGATCAGTGGCTACAAAAGCACCGACCAGCGTACCCTCCTTTTTCAGAATATGTATATCTCGGGCAATACAGCGCCCGTGGGCTCTAAAGACAATATGACCAGGGCCTCATCAAACAATCGATACAATGAACTCCACGAGTTCTATCATCCCGTAATCAGAAACTACCTGAAAGAATTCTCCTACTATGACATCTTTCTCGTTGACCCTGAAACCGGTCACATTATATACAGTGTATTTAAAGAGGTGGATTACGGCACCAGCCTGATCAACGGACCCTTCAGCAATTCCAATCTGGCTGACGTATTCAACCAGGCACGCAACGCCAATTCTTCTGATTTCGTAGCTATATCTACATACGATCAATATGCGCCCTCATACAATGCCCCTGCGGCCTTCGTGGCCTCACCTGTTTTCAACAATGGCGTACTCGAAGGGGTACTTGTGCTCCAGATGCCCCTTGATGAGATCAATGCCGTAATGACCGGCAACGAAGGCTGGGTCAACGATGGCCTGGGTACCAGTGGCGAATCTTATATCCTGGGCGAAGACAAGACCATGCGTTCTGTTTCCCGATTTATGCTGGAAGACGAAGCCGGCTATTTCCAGGCGCTGGCCGATGCCGGTTACAGCCAGTCAGTGATTGATAACATAAAGACTTCCGGCACATCTATCCTTTTTCAGGAAGTTGATACCGAAGGAGCCCGGCTTGCCCTTCAGGGCCAGTCCAATACCCAAATTATACAGGACTACCGCGATGTAAATGTACTGAGTGCTTATGCTCCGCTGGACATCGAAGGACTCAATTGGGTGATGCTGGTGGAAATCGACGAGGCAGAGGCCTTCGCCCCCATCTATACCCTGCGAAACACCATCCTTATTGTTGGGCTGATTGTACTGGCCATTGCGATTGTTATTGCCGTGGCTGTTGCCCGCTCAATGGCTGCACCTATCGTTTTATTGTCCAGTCAATTGGGTAAGATCGCAGACGGTGACCTGACCATAAAGGTAGAGGCCAACTCAAATGATGAGGTAGGCACAGCTATGAACAGCCTTAAACTAATGATTGATAAACTAAGGGAAGTCATTGGGGGGATTATCACATCATCCGATCAGATCACCACAGCCAGCACAGAGATGAACCAGTCATCACAACAAATGTCTGAAGGTTCTACCGAACAGGCCAGTAGTGCGGAAGAGGTATCATCTTCTATGGAAGAAATGGCTGCTAATATTCAGCAAAACACAGACAATTCACGTGAAACCGAACGCATTGCAAAAAAAGCGGCAGAGGATATCCAGGAAAGCAACCAGGCGGTAGAAGAAACAGTATCGAGCATGCAAACCATTGCAGAGAAAATATCGATCATTGGTGAAATATCCAGACAGACTAACCTTCTGGCCCTTAACGCAGCCGTAGAGGCAGCACGTGCCGGTGAGCATGGTAAAGGATTTGCCGTAGTAGCTGCGGAAGTACGCAAACTCGCCGAACGCAGTCAGCAGGCTGCCAGTGAAATAGATCAGGTATCAAAAAGTAGTGTAGCCGTGGCGCAGAAATCAGGAAAAATGCTGACGGATATCGTACCTGATATCCGCAAGACATCAGACCTGATTCAGGAAATAACAGCTGCTAACATAGAAATGTCCAGCGGGTCTGATCAGGTAAACAGTGCCATTCAGCAACTCAACCAGGTGGTGCAGCAAAATGCAGCCAATGCGGAAGAAATAGCAGCCACCAGTGAGGAACTAAATAGCCAGGCATTGAGCATGAAAGATATGATCAGTTACTTCAGGATTGACTCAGGAAGTGCTTCGTCAGCATCCAGGGCACGCCGCCCTGCCCCTACGTACGAAACTATAAAGGAGCATAAAGCCCCGGCAGCACGAATCAGCGCCCCAAAAAAATCCGGCGGATTAAGTATAGATTTGGGTGGTGAGGACAAGCATGACAGTGAATATGAAAAGTTCTAGATGAATAAACAATTGTCCCCCGTTACTTGTTAACGGGGGACATTAATAAAATGAAAGTTGGTAATTAGTTGAGTATAAAATGCAAGAAAATAAACCGTCTGCTTTATCTTTTCAAAAGGCACACCTCTCGGACAAGGATTTTGCCCGATTAAGTCATTTCATTTATACCAATTACGGTATAAAGATGCCCCCGCAAAAGAAAGTCATGCTGGAAGGCCGGCTACAAAAAAGGCTTCGTTACCGGGGCATAAAAACATTTGAAGAATATTGCGATTTTGTGTTCAGCAAGGAAGGGCAGGATGCCGAAGTAATCCACATGATTGATGTGGTATCCACCAACAAAACGGATTTTTTCAGGGAACCCTCTCATTTCGATTACATGACCACCGAAATACTTCCCAAGATGAAAGAAAAGGGGGTAAATAAAATAAACATCTGGAGTTCAGCCTGTTCCAGTGGGGAAGAGCCCTACACCAT
>JAOUKJ010000095.1 GCA_029882675.1 Cyclobacteriaceae bacterium | reverse complement strand
AGGGCATCGGGCCGTATGTAACTCAGGCTTTTCTTTATTTGTGCACGTTTAAAAACTGACTTATAATGAAGTTGATCAAATCTTTAACCGTGGTTAATTATTACAGTGTGGTTCCTGCCCGTCAAATAAAAAACCGGATACCGAAGGACATTATATATACGCAATATGTATCTGATGCGGCGTATAGCCCGGATCGAAAAATGGGAAATCATTTGTAATCAGTGTTGAAAAGTATTAACCTTAAATTTAAATAATAATTACTGCATTCATGTCGAATAGAAAAGGATCATCAACCTGTGCCGGGGCTCATTATAATGAAAGAAAAATAGTTTACCCGGGTATATATTTAAATATTTTATTGCTGATTATGACCGTATTTACCGGTTGTTCTACGCAACAGGCCGAAAAGGCAGATTGGACAGTCCTCTTCAACGGGAAAGACCTGACAGGGTGGGACACCTGGCTGGCTGCGCCCCGGGGAAATAGTGAAAACCAAAAGCCTTACGGGCTGAATAACGATCCCGAGCAAATCTTTACCATCGTAGAAGAAGACGGCCAGCCGGCGATTCGCATTGCCGGTGATATTGGCGGGGGAATTTCTACGGTAAATGAATTTGAAAACTATCACCTTTCTCTGGAGTTTAAATGGGGTGAGGCCATGCCCTGGGCCGACCGCAAAAAAAGGGACAGCGGCCTGCTCTACCACGCCACTGGCCCACATGGTGCAGATGGGGGTTATTGGATGCGCTCGCAGGAATTTCAGGTACAGGAAGGCGACTGCGGTGACTACTGGGGGGTGGCCGGTGGGCTGTTTGACATCCCCGCCAGGCTCAACGCAGACAGTGTCTGGGTGTATGATAAGAACAGTGAGCTGCTGACGTTTAAAGAAGGGACTGAAACAGGGAGGCATTGCATAAAAGATCCGGACGCGGAGAAACCAACCGGAGAATGGAACACCCTGGAACTCTACTGCCTGGGCGGCACCAGTGTGCATATAGTGAATGGCGTGGTGACCATGGTATTATACAACTCCCGCCAGGCCGATGACAGTGGCCCGGAAACTCCCCTTACTAAAGGCAAAATCCAGTTGCAGTCTGAAGGAGCCGAGCTATTCTACCGTGACCTGAAACTTCGGACTATTGAGACGTTTCCGGCTGGAATAATTGGGGGGTAAAGGGCAGTAGGCAGTATGATGTTTTAATAGAGCCGGAAGTTGAGCAGGGTTTTGGCAGGGGTGGACATCAATTAGGGCAATCGGTCATCCGCAGAAGCAGAAGCAGAAGCAGTTGGCACTTTGGGATTTGGCAGTTGAAAGCAAGATAGGGTATGTAACAAATCTTTGCCTGAGTGTATAAGCTGATCTGTATTTTCCCTTTCAGCTTACTCTGCTCCAGGTCACCACCGATTTTCTCAATTCTTCCAGATAGCCCTTCAAAGCGCTGTTTTCAGGCTGAATCAGGCCCGGATCCCGCGTCATCACCCCGATGGCAGCTTCTCGCGCTACCTGCAGTATTTTTCCATCTGTACTCAGGTCGGCCATCTTCAGGTCAGCCACCCCACTCTGCTGTGTCCCGGCCAGGTCGCCGGGGCCACGCAAGTTCAGATCTACATCGGCAATCTCAAAGCCGTTGTTAGTGCGTACCATGGTCTCCACCCGGAGACGGGCTTCTTTTGACAACTCATACTTGGTCATCAACACACAGTATGACTGCTCGGCCCCGCGCCCTACCCTGCCCCTGAGCTGATGCAGCTGGGCCAGGCCAAAGCGCTCTGCATTTTCAATGACCATCACCGAGGCATTGGGCACATCCACACCTACCTCGATCACTGTAGTGGCCACCATGATCTGTGTTTCCCCTTTCACAAAGCGCTGCATCTCCCAGTCCTTGGCCTGGGGCTTCATTTTGCCATGGACTATGCTGATGGCATAATCCGGAAAAGCCCGACAGACACTTTCATAGCCATCCATCAGATCCTTCAGGTCCATCTTCTCCGACTCCTCAATGAGCGGATAGACAATATATACCTGCCGGCCTTTGCCAACTTCACTTTTTATAAAACCATTCACTTTGAGGCGGTGAGCGTCATAATGATGAATGGTTTTGATGGGCTTTCTCCCCTTGGGCAACTCATCAATCACCGAGATGTCCAGATCGCCATAGAGCGTCATGGCCAGGGTGCGCGGTATGGGCGTGGCTGTCATCACGAGAATATGTGGATAGACATGCTGGTTTTTTTGCCATAATTTACTCCGCTGCTCTACACCAAAGCGGTGTTGCTCATCGACAACCGAAAGGCCCAGCTTTTTAAACTTTACTTTATCCTCAATGAGGGCATGGGTACCCACGATGATGTGCAGGTCGCCGGCGGCCAGCATTTGGCGGATGGTCTTCTTTTCACTTTGTTTGGTGGAGCCGGTGAGCAAGGCAATGGTCAGCCCCATCTTTTGGGCATAGTCCTTTAATCCGTTATAGTGCTGAATGGCAAGTATCTCCGTGGGTGCCATCAAGGCAGCCTGGGCGCCGTCGGCCAAAACAAGCAACATACAGATAAAAGCCACGATGGTCTTGCCGCTGCCCACATCGCCCTGCAGCAATCTGTTCATCTGCTTTCCGGACTTCATACCCCGGTATACTTCACGTATCACGCGCTTCTGGGCATCGGTGAGAGTAAAGGGCAGGTGCTCCTCATAAAAGCGGGTGAGCAGTTCAGTATTGCTAAAAACTTCGCCTTTAAAATGATCCAGACGCAGTTGTTTCATGGATAGGAGCTTCAACTGGATAAAGAAAAACTCTTCAAACTTAAGACGGTATCGGGCTTTGGCCAGGTTGTCTTTACTGGTGGGGAAGTGGACATGACGGAGAGCCTCTGCGGCAGTGGTCAGCCCGTAGGTGTTCAGGATAGCAGGAGGCAGGGGGTCTGTAATTTTATGATAGGCCTCCTGTAGCAGGTCGTGCTGCAGGCGCGAAAGGGCTTTACTGTCCAGGTAGTTATTTCGCAGCTTGTCGGTTGAAGAGTACACCGGATGAAAGCCGCCGGCAGTCTGTTGTCCGCGGGTGGCGGGTTCTATTTCCGGGTGCGCAATATTGAGCTTACTTCCAAAGAGGGCAGGTTTTCCAAAAACAACATACTCTACTCCCGGATGTACTTTGCGGGCTACCCACTGTACCCCTTTAAACCACACCAGTTCAATTTCGCCGGTGCCATCGTTGAGCCAGGCCACCAGCCTCTTTTTACGACCCTGTCCGGCAAGTTGCACGTTGCGTATCCGGCCCCTGATCTGTACGGCATGCATGTCGGACGAGAGCTCGCCAATGCTATAGGTTCTGGATCGGTCTTCATAACGGAAGGGGTAATTCCGTATCATGTCGCCAAAAGTAAACAGGGCCAACTCTTTACGAAGGAGCTCTCCCTTTCGCGGGCCTACTCCTTTTAAAAATTCAATGGGTGTGTCAAAAAAAGAGGGCATGGGCCTTCAGTCAATTGCTATCCGTTTTAAAAATAGAAAAATTAAACCAGTATCTGCTCATCGGCAGTATAAATGGTTTTAATCTTTCCACTCCAGGGTATTCATCATGTGTACTACATCCGCTTTCACAAACTCAATGGCAGGCTGCAGGGAGTCATTGTTCACCCTGGTATTAAAATAAAGGGCACCACGGAGAAAATTTGTTACGGAATCGGTACACACAAACTGGAACTGACTGGGCACTTCGCCTTCCAGCTCGGCGATAGAAAAGGTCTTTCCCGAAGGACTGGTCATAATAATGTCGTCAATGGCATAGGCTTTTACCTGATGTTTGCTCACCAGAAAGTAGGCATCTTCCATAAATTCCTTGAGGCGCTGGGTATCCCCTTTTACCTTTTTATAGGTAATGTGTACATCTGCCTTCAGATTGGGGTAATACACTTCTATCCAGTCGGGTTCAGAAATAATACTGGTATCTTTAAGCAGGAGCGCATGTTTTGAATACTCAAAAAAATAGGGCAGGGTATCGGGCAACAACTGGTATTCATGTGGGGGCAGATCCAGCCGGTTATAACCCTTCGGTTTGGGCACATAATCCCGGGAACAGGAGAATAAGAAAACCACAGCCAGGCTTAGCATTACAACGAGGTAACTACTTTGTTTCTTCATTTGCTTTCTCTTCATTAATAAATACCCGGATGCGTTTTACCCGGCGGCTGTCTACGGCCACTACGGTAAATACAAATTTGTCAAAACAGATCTTTTCACCCACGCGGGGAATTTTAGTATGCAACTCCAACAACAATCCCCCCAACGATTCACTTTCCCCCTTCACGGCCTCAAAGGTAGTGGAGGGAATATCAAGTACCTTGCAAAAATCATTAAGCAGCGTCTTCCCTTCAAAAATAAACGTGCTGTTATCGAGTTTATTATATGCGATTTCATCGTCATCAAACTCATCGCTTATCTCGCCAATGATCTCTTCAATCACATCTTCAAGGGTAATGAGTCCGGCAGTACCGCCGTATTCATCTACAACGATGGCCATATGAATACGTTTTTTCTGGAAGTCCTTCAGAAGGGTATCTATCTTTTTTGTTTCAGGAATGAAAAAACCCGGACGAATGAGTTCCTGCCACTTAAAATGCTCATCATTTTCAATATGGGGAAGAATATCTTTGACGTATAAAGTGCCCTCAATTTTATCGATTGTTTCCCTGAACACCGGAATTCTGCTGAATCCGGATTTGTTTATTTTGTCCATGAGCTCGTGGAAGTTGATATCAATATCAACGGCTGTAATATCGATGCGCGATTTCATGATTTGCCTTGCCGTGAGCATGCCAAAGTTTACGATTCCTTTCAGGATGTCTTTTTCTTCATCAGTAGCTTCGGGGCCTTCGGTAGCCAGGGCCAGGGCCAGGTTTACTTCTTCGATAGAGACATCATACCCTTTTTTCTGAATTCGGCGCTCAATCACTTTACTCATATTCAGGAGTAAATAAATGAGCGGAGTAAAGATTACCTGCGAAAAGCGGAGCATCCGGCTGGTGAATCGCGACATTTGCAGGTTGTTCTGAATGGCATATACCTTAGGTATGACCTCCCCGAAAAATACAATAGTAAAAGTAACTATAATGGGTGTGGCGAAGGTAAGTAATTTGGAATCGGGCTGGCCGGCCGTCAGCTGCCACATCATAACCGTTGAAAGGGTCACGATGGCCACATTCACAAAATTATTCAGGATAAGGATGGTGGCCAGTAGTTTTCGGGGTTTTTTTACCAGGTAAAGGATATGCCTGTCGGAGGCCCTTTTGCTTTCCTTACAACTGGATAAGTCCTCGGGTGACATACTAAAAAAGGCGACTTCTGATCCGGATACCATGGCAGATAAGCACAGCAACACAACGAGCAAAGTCACAGCCCCAACCATAAAAGCACTGTCCTGGCTCAGGGCCATCAACAGTAACTGACTAGGAGGTTCATCAATACTTGTTTCCAATCAAGTGTTTTTAGGTCAGATAGCAGTTAAAAAGGGAGGTCGTCCGTTTCGCTCTCACCTGCTTGTGGCGTAGCTACGGAAGCCGCCGGATTCTCCGGTCCTTTACTTTGTGGTTGACTGTCTTGTTGATGTTGTTGTTGCGCACCACCCGCATCATAAGACCCCTGATCTGAAGGTTTCCCTGACAGCATGGTCATGTTATCGCCTACAATTTCAGTAGTATAACGTGTTATGCCATCGCGCTCCCATGAACGGGTCCGCAGTTTACCTTCCACGTAGATCATGTCTCCTTTTTTCAGATACTTTTCAGCGATATCTGCAAGCCCCCTCCACAGTACAATATTATGCCACTCGGTTTGTTCCCGTCGCTCACCGGTCACACGATCTCTGTACACTTCTGATGTGGCTATGGGAAAATTAGAAACGGCCACACCATTTTCCAGATGCCTTACTTCCGGGTCTTTTCCCAGTCTGCCTACTAGTATTACTTTGTTAACTCCGGACATACTTTTTCATTTTCAATGCAAAATTACTAATTTTCAGGACATTAAAATTATTTAAAAAAAACGCGACCTCAAATATTTATCAATTAAAATCGGTTTAGGTAGTCGGCCTACCTCTTCTTTCGTATAAAAACGACCTTTTTGACGTAAAGGTTCTGGAAGAAGCTTTACGTCATTTATTACCAAAGTATAAAATCTGGCGTGAATATTCCGGTGGCTCAGGATGTGAAGATGCTCTTCATCAAAATCAAGACGTACAATATGTGGTTGTAATGCCGACATTACCGGGCCCGTGGGCAGGTGAATACTTTTTTCTTCTCCTTCGATGAGCAGCAACTCATAAAGTCCCTGCCATATACCCGGACTATCCCGGAGTGCCATCCACAGGTGTCCTCCCTGCCTGATGGCCAGGTAATTGAAATACAGGTTGGTAGATGGCTTTGCCTTTTTCTTCACCGGCAGGATATTCTGTTTTTTATTTTGGCGGGCAAAGCAGGGTACATTAAATACACATGTTGCACATTCCGGTTTTTTAGGCGTACATACCAGGGCGCCAAACTCCATAAGGGCCTGGTTAAAGCGCGATGAATGTTTGGCCGGCAATAGTTCAGACAGTATTTCCCGGAATTCTCTGCCTGCTTGTGTGGTGGTAATATCGGTATCAATTCCAAAAAAACGGGCAGTAAAACGAAATACATTGCCATCAAGTACAGCTACCGGTTCTTCAAAAGCAAAACTGGCTATTGCGGCAGCAGTGTATGGGCCAACACCTGGTAACCTGAGCAGGTCGTGATAACCTGACGGAAAAAATCCCTGATATTCACTGACGATGATGCGGGCGCATTTGAGCAGGTTACGTGCCCGGGAGTAATAACCCAGGCCCTGCCATGTACGCAAGACATCAGCCTCCGGGGCATCGGCCAGCTTTTTGACTGAGGGGTATCTGCTTATAAACTTTTGATAATATGGCAGGCCCTGATCAACGCGTGTTTGCTGTAGGATGATTTCGGATAGCCAAATTTTATAGGGATCGCGGGTATCACGCCAGGGGAGTGGACGGTGATTTTCTTCGTACCATAAAAGAAGTTTTTCGGCAAAGCCCTGTTTCTGCATATTGCAATATTGAAAAATAGTTTCGGTGCAAAAGTAAAATTTTATCAGTAATTGCAGTGGGTTTGAACAAAACCTTCTATCTTTGCGCTCCGCTTTAGGTAGCGGTCAATACGAATAACATCAGAAAATATTTTATATAAATTAAATTATAAGTTTTATGCCTTGCGGTAAAAAAAGGAAAAGACATAAGATTGCTACTCACAAAAGGAAAAAGCGCCTGAGAAAGAACAGGCACAAGAAGAAGTAGCAAACCTGTCTATACAGGTATTTTTTGGGCTTTTATTAACTAAAACATTTTTATTTTGAGTACTGAATTAATAATAAATTCAACTCAAAACGGATGTCGCATAGCCCTCTTAAAAGATAAAGGTCTTGTTGAGTACCATCAGGAAGCAGATGGGGAAAAGTTTAATGTAGGTGATATATACCTCGGAACGGTAAAAAAAATCTTACCTGGACTTAATGCAGCATTTATTGATATCGGCCATGAAAAGGATGCATTTTTGCACTACCTTGATTTGGGTCCGCAATTTCAATCCTTGCAGAAATTTGCTACACTTACTCAGAAGAGAAAAAATTTTATTACCAGTCTTGATAAGTTCAGAAATGAACCTGATATTAACAAGCATGGTAAAATCAACCAGGTGGTTACAAAAAACCAAAGAATCCTGGTTCAGGTTGTAAAAGAACCTATATCTACTAAGGGGCCGAGATTATCCTGTGAGTTGTCCATTGCCGGAAGGTATTTGGTATTGGTACCCTTTGGCAATGGGGTAAGTGTATCTAAAAAAATTGCCAAATCCGAAGAACGTAAACGCCTTCAGCGTCTTATTACGTCGATTAAACCTGTAAATTTTGGGGTAATTATTCGTACTGTTGCCGAAGGCAAAGATGTAGCAGGACTGGATGCTGATTTGCGCGCCCTCATTCGAAAGTGGGATGAGTGCATCGGCAAATTAAAATCTGCCCAGCCACGTGATATGTTGTTGGGTGAAATTAACCTGACTTCGGCTTTGCTCCGCGATGTATTGAATGAGTCGTTCGATAACATTTATGTCGATAGCAAAGAAGTTCTTAAAGAAGTAAAGGACTACACCCGGTCTATCGCACCTGACAAAGAGAAGATTGTAAGGTTCTATAACAATAAGGTCAAAATTTTTGAAAACTTTGGCGTTGAACGCCAAATAAAATCGGCCTTTGGCAGATCCGTAAGCTTAAGGGGTGGTGGTTACCTGATCATTGAGCATACAGAAGCGATGCACGTGATCGATGTGAACAGCGGCAATAAATCAAACCGGGAAGAAGATCAGGAAGCAACAGCTGTTTCGGTAAATATTGAAGCGGCAAGGGAAGTGGCCAGACAATTGCGCCTGCGCGATATGGGCGGTATAATTGTAGTCGATTTTATTGATATGCGCAGAGCCGAAAGCAAAAAGCTCGTCTTTAACACAGTAAAAGAAGAAATGTCCCAGGATCGTTCTAAATTTACTGTCATGCCACTGAGTAAATTTGGCTTGATGCAGATCACGCGCCAACGAGTAAGGCCCGAGATGAATATCAAAACCAAAGAATCATGTGCTGCATGTGGAGGTACCGGTAACGTGACGGCTACTATTCTGGTTTCGGATGAGATCGAAAAAAATATTGAATTTCTTTTGGGTAAACAAAATGAAAAAAAGCTCGTGCTGGTGGTACATCCTTACCTGGCGGCTTACTTTTCGAAAGGACTTATTTCCCGGCGCGTGAAGTGGTTCTTGTCTTATTATAAGTGGGTAGAGATCATTGAGGACTCTTCCAGGGCCATATCAGAATACAGTCTGGTGGACAAAAACGGGGAAGAAATAGAAATAAAGTAATGGGGTGTAAGGTGTAGCCTAAATCTTACCATTATTTTGCCTGTTTCAATAAAAGAAATTTGTTTTAAGTGGTATATTTGTAGCCTCATTGCCCCAGGGCAATATTTTTGTCAGACAAATCTTTTTCTTCAAAATGGGTATTGTTATTTTACTTTCCATAATTGCATTTTCTGTAATTATTCTTATGCTTGTTTTCGTCTTGCTTTATGCACAAACCAAGCTTGTCCAGTCAGGTCCGGTAAACATTATTATTAATAATGATACGGAAAACCCCATCGTAGCTTCCGCAGGGACATCCCTGTTGTCCACATTGGGCGCCCAGAAAATATTTCTGCCTTCGGCCTGTGGTGGTGGTGGTACATGTGCCATGTGTAAATGTGTGGTGGAATCTGGCGGTGGAGAAGTGCTTCCTACAGAAGTAGGCCACCTGAGCCGGGTAGAACAAAGCGAAAATGTGCGGCTGGCCTGCCAGGTGAAAGTAAAGGAAGACATGAAAATTCGCGTGCCCGATGAAATATTTGGCATCAAAAAGTGGGAGTGTGAAGTTGTATCCAACTACAACGTGTCTACTTTTATCAAAGAATTTGTAGTACGTCTGCCCGAAGGGGAAACACTGGACTTCCAGTCCGGTGGATATATCCAGATCGATGTGCCCCCGGTTGTGGCTGACTTCAAAACGATGGATATTTCTCCCAAGCCCGAACTCGGACATAAAGAAGACGTTTTTAAAGAAGATTGGGATAAGTTTGGCCTTTGGGATCTGAAAATGGTAAATGAAGACCCCATTTTTAGGGCATACTCCATGGCCAATCACCCGGCTGAAGGTAACATCGTGATGCTCAACATACGTATTGCAACGCCACCATGGGATCGTAACGCCAATAAGTGGATGGACGTAAACCCGGGCATTTGCTCTTCTTATGTTTTCAGCCGGAAACCAGGCGATAAAGTAACGGTATCCGGGCCTTATGGCGAGTTCTTTATCAATAACTCCGATAAGGAAATGATCTACGTGGGCGGTGGCGCCGGTATGGCCCCCTTAAGATCGCATATATTCCACCTGTTTCATACCGAAAAATCAGACAGAAAAGTATCCTACTGGTATGGTGGCCGTTCTAAAAAAGAACTTTTCTATGTGGATCACTTTAGAAAAATAGAACAAAACTTCCCCAACTTCCAGTTTAATATCGCACTTTCAGAACCTTTGCCTGAAGACAACTGGCAGGTAAAAGAAAATATCGATGCCAGGGAGGGTGATGGATATACAGGCTTTATTCACCAGGCCTTATATGATAACTACCTGAAACACCATGAGGAGCCGGAAGAAATAGAATACTATCTGTGTGGTCCTCCTCTCATGAATGCCGCCGTGCTGAAAATGCTCGATGACCTGGGTGTACCCAAAGAGAATATTCGTTTCGACGACTTCGGAGGATAGCGGGAAATTTCCTTAACCCATGTTATTTTAACCTGCTCCCCGGCACTAATTTGCTTTAGAATGAGGTCTTTATTAATCTCTTTTTGGAGTTCAAACGCAATAGTATCCAATGGATAGTAACGCTTCCTTTATGGTGACCACTTCTTGTTGACTTATTATTAATCATTCTCGGGAGTCAGTTTTTTTATACTGATAGTGGCCCTGCTGGCTGATAACTCCTTTGCACAGGAAGTTAGCATCGCCACCGGGATAGGTCTGTGTG
>JAOUKJ010000616.1 GCA_029882675.1 Cyclobacteriaceae bacterium | reverse complement strand
ACAGGGTTCTTTAATCAAAACAGATAATCCTCTGAATATAGCAATTGAGGGGAAAGGGTTTTTTGTTGTTAGTACTCCGAATGGCGACAGATATACCCGCAATGGAAATTTCCATTTAGATGGATCAGGGCAGTTGATAGACAAAAAAGGAAATCCGATTATTACCCGGAATGATGAACCCATTTTAATTCCATTCGGTACAAAGGAAATTACCATAAACCAGGATGGTTCAATATTTGGTGGCGCTGAAATTGATCAGGAAGCATTGGGGCAATTGAAAATAGTTAATTTCAATAATCCTCATGGCCTGGTAAAGGAAGGGGAAGGGTTTTATAAAATTAAAGATTCGTCAATTAAAGAGATTCTGGTAAATGACGCTAAGATACTCCAAGGGTTCACAGAAAATAGTAATGCAAATGCAATTCATGAAATGACACAAATGATAGAAACGGTCAGACAACTGGAAGCGTATCAAAAAATAATTCAGTCGATTGATGAAGCGGACGATCAATCGGTAAATAGTCTGGCACAAGTAGCGTAACTCTATAAGAGGCGCCACTAAGGGATAAAAAAATGCTTCGTTCATTGTACACCGCATCAACAGGGATGCGCGCTCAGGATCTTAATGTCAGTGTAATCGCCAATAACCTGGCAAACGTAAATACGGCAGGATTTAAAAGAAGCCGTGCAGATTTTGAAGATTTACTTTATCAGAATCTAAAATTAATGGGAACGCTATCCAATTCAGGTAATCAAATTCCAACTGGAATTCAATTGGGTCTGGGAGTCAAGCCGGCCGCAATTCAGAAAATTTTTCTTCAAGGTGATTTTGCTCAAACACAAAATCCTCTTGATATCGCAATTGAAGGAAAAGGGTTCTTCCAAATACTACAGCCTAATGGAAACTCTGCGTATACGAGGGCAGGTACATTTAAATTGGATAACCTGGGCCGAATCGTAACTTCAGAAGGCCAGCTTATGCAACCCACAATAACAATACCCAACAATGCTATAAACGTATCTATAGAACCTACAGGCACAGTATCAATCACACAGCCGGGGACAACGGTACCTGCTATTGTTGGAACAATTCAAACAGCAACTTTCCAAAATGAAGCCGGTTTGCAATCAGTGGGGAATAATCTATTTCTGCAAACAGGGGCGTCAGGCCCTCCTATAATAGGGACTCCGGGATTACAGGATAGGGGAACACTGGCGCAGGGCTTTTTGGAATTATCCAACGTAAGCGTAGTGGAAGAGATGGTCAATTTGATCACAGCACAACGAGCGTACGAAATCAATTCGCGTACCGTTCAAACAGCAGATGAAATGCTTCAAATAACAAGTAACTTGAAACGATAGACAATGAAGAATTATAAGAAAATTAGTTTCGTGTTGTTGCCCTTTGCTCTCGCAATGGCATTGATTCTTGGTGTAACAGGCAATCCGATATGGGCCGCAAGCCAAACGTTAAAAATCGCAGAAATCGAAAACTTCGGTAAAGAGTTTATGTTAAAAACTCTCGACTGGGATAAAGACCGGTTGGATGTAAATGTTATTTATGAAGGAAACACCTTGCTGTTACCACAGGGGAATGTTGTATTGGATTGTAAATTACCCGGCCGCAAAAAAAGGATAGGGCGGGTTCACTTTTTATGCCTTGTGAAAATGGATGGTGTGACCAAAAAAATGCTACGCCTCTATGCAGATGTCAAAATTACATACGACGTCTATCGTTTAATTCGATCATTTAAAATGGGTCACATAATACAGCCGGGAGATATCGAATTGACTCAATTAAAATCCGATTATTTATTAAGAAATATAATATCGGATGAAAAAGATATCATGGGTCACAAATTAATCAGAAATTTGGAAGAGGGTGAAACACTCCTGGCGCATATGGTTCAAAAAGTACCAATGGTTAAAAATGGTGATCGAATTCTTATTGTGGCCAATAAAGGGTCTTTGCGGGTGACGGCACCGGGAGTGATTCGACAGAATGGATTTAAAAACGATACGGTAAGAGTGGAAAACCTCCAAAGCAGAAAAATAATATTAGGGACGGTCATAGACTCCCGGACCGTGCAGATCAACTTCTAAGTCGGTTACGAATACTAATGAAAAATATCTTCCAGATTTTAGGTTATGCATTCCTCGCAACTTGGCTGGTTTCATGTGCCAGTAATGCCAATTTGAAAAATCCATCGGAGGAGGTACTGACTAAACCCATATACGAAGATACAGAGAAATACATACCCAAGGATGGTTCTCTATGGCCAGGTGAGACCTCAGAGAACCTTTTGTTTGCCGATACCAAAGCCAAGCAGATTGGGGACATCGTGACGGTACAGTTGGAAGAAAATTTCGAATCCAGCAACTCTGCAACGACCGGTGTGAGCAAGGATTCTCAAATTGAATTGGGAGTAGACACGGTGCTGGGTGTTCCCAATGATTTAGGGATGAGTAACTTTTTAGGGCTTGGAAATTCATTTGATCCTTCTGTTGCCGCTGAAAGCTCAAGATCGACCAATGGCGCGGGAACAACAACCCGGGGTGGGAGTATGACGGGTACTTTAGCGGCGATTATCAAGCAAGAGTTACCTAATGGAATGTTTCGCATTGAAGGCCGACGCACCGTAACTGTAAATAATGAGGACCAGATGATGGTTTTG
>JAOUKJ010000094.1 GCA_029882675.1 Cyclobacteriaceae bacterium | reverse complement strand
CTGATGGGCGGTGCCGCTTTCATTATGTTATGGCAAACAATGGCCGGGGAAAACACCGGTCTGTCTTATCATATACTGGCTGTTTCCCTGGCGATCAACCTGATTGTGGTATTCATCGAACTGTTTATGCCCCACCCTACCGAAGATGCTAAAAGGGTGGCAGGCATGATTTTATCCGGCAGGTACAAGGTACAATTCTGGCTGGTGACGGTTTTCATTGGAAATGTCATCCCGCTGGCATTGTACTTCACCGGGATTCCTGTACTCCTTCCTGTTGCCGCAGTACTGTCCCTCATCGGACTGTATTATGCCAACAAGATCTGGATAGAGGCTCCACAGCGGATTTCATTAACTTAAACAACGAGAGAGATGTCATACAATCATAAACCATCATTTATTGAAACCATGGCCGAGAAACTCGGTCTGATTCCTGACTTGCACAAGGCTCCTGCCCCGGATCCCGAAAGGGCCGCCCAACCCGGGGAACTGAGCAAATTTCCACCTACAGAACAATGGAATGACTGGACGGAATACGAAGCGACGAAATGGTCAACAAAAGAAAAAAGAAATTATACACTGGTGCCCACAACCTGCTTCAACTGTGAATCAGCCTGTGGCCTGGTCGCTTATGTCGACAAGGACAATGGCGAGATCAGGAAATTTGAAGGCAACCCCTACCACCCGGGCAGTCGTGGGCGCAACTGCGCCAAAGGCCCGGCCACCATCAATCAGATAAAGGATCAGGATCGGATCTTATATCCGATGAAACGCGTGGGAAAACGCGGTGATGGTAAATGGGAGCGCGTGAGCTGGGAAGAGGCCTTGCAGGATATTTCAGGGCGCATAGCCAAGGCGATCAAGGAAGAGCGAAATAATGAAATTGCCTATCATGTAGGGCGTCCGGGACATGAAGGCTACATGGATCGCATTCTCAAGTCATGGGGTGTTGACGGACACAACAGCCATACCAATGTCTGTTCTTCGGGAGCGCGTTTCGGATACAACCTGTGGCACGGATATGACAGGCCGTCTCCGGATCATGCCAATGCAAGGTTCATCCTGCTGATCAGTGCCCACCTGGAATCGGGCCACTATTTCAACCCACACGCTCAGCGAATTATTGAAGGAATGATGAATGGGGCAAAAATGGCCGTGATGGATCCCCGCCTGTCCAACACAGCCAGTATGGCTGATTACTGGATGCCCACCTACCCCGGCTCAGAAGCGGCCGTCTTACTGGCCATGGTACTGGTGATCCTTCAGGAAGGCCTTTACAACAGGGAGTATATGGAAACATGGGTCAATTGGGACGAGTACCTGAAGGTAAAACATCCCGGAACACCCGTCACCTTCGATCATTTTATTGAAAAACTCATTGAAATTTACAGCGAATACACCCCTGAATTCGCAGAGAAAGAAAGTGGTGTGAAGCCGGAAATGCTCATCGACATTGCCCGTCAGATCGGCAAGGCCGGATCGCGATTTGCCACACATAACTGGCGCAGTGCCGGCAGTGGAAACCTGGGCGGCTGGGCTGTTGCCCGCTGTTTGCACTTTCTCAACGTCATCACCGGGAGCGTGGGAACAGAGGGGGGCACCTCCCCCAACTCATGGAACAAGTTTAAACCGACCATGTTTGACAGCCCTCCGGCACAAAAGTTCTGGAATGAATTGCATTTCCCCAATGAATATCCACTGGCCTTTTTTGAGATGAGCCAGCTGTTGCCCCACTTCCTGAAGGAAGGACGTGGTAAACTCGATGTGTACTTCACCCGGGTATTCAATCCGGTGTGGACCTATCCCGATGGATTCACCTGGATAGAGGCCCTTTCTGATGAAAGTAAAGTAGGCCTGCACGTGGCCCTCACCCCGACCTGGAACGAAACGGCTTATTACGCAGATTATGTGCTCCCGATGGGACATTCGGCAGAGCGGCACGACATCAACAGCTATGAGACACATGGCGGTGTATGGGTGGCCTTCCGCCAACCTGTGCTCCGGGAAGCTGCCCGCCGGCAGGGCAAAAAGACCGAGTTTACCTATGAAACCAATCCCGGTGAAGTATGGGAGGAAGATGAATTCTGGATTGAACTCTCCTGGCGAATGGATCCTACCGGCGAACTCGGGGTGAAAAAACATTTCATGTCGCCATACCGGAAGGACGAAAAAATAAACATCGATGAATACTACCAGTACATCTTTGAGCGCATCAAAGGTTTACCCGAAGTCGCGAAAAAAGAAGGGCTGACTGAGCTGGATTACATGAAGAAATACGGTGCTTTTGAAATTGAAAAATCGTCATACAACAAGCACCTCAACCTCCTGCCGGAAGAGCAACTCAAAGGCAGCGAAGTAGATCCCCTTACGCACATTATTTCAAAAGAGGGCAAGAACATCGGTGTCATGGCCGGAGACAAGCCCGTGGTCGGCTTCCCGACACCTTCACGCAAGCAGGAGTTCTTCTCACAAACGATGATCGACTGGAAATGGCCTGAATATGATATCCCGACCTATATCAAGAGTCATGTTCATCCCGAGAAGATGGACTTCGCCAAGGGTGATTTTCCGCTTGTGCCCACTTTCCGTTTACCTGTCCTCATCCATTCCCGGTCGGGCAATGCCAAATGGCTTGCAGAAATTGCCAACAGAAATCCCATCTGGATGCACACCAGCGATGGTAAACGGCTGGGTTTTGCAAATGGCGACCTGATCAGGGTAAATACGGAGATTGGTTATTTTGTAGACAAAGTCTGGCTTACCGAAGGCATGAAACCGGGCGTAATTGCCTGTTCGCACCACATCGGTCGCTGGCGTCGTCCGCAAGACACGGAAGGCAACCGCTGGGCCACCAATACCGTGGCACTGACCAATAATGACGGGAAGTGGAAGATGGAGGTCATCGAAGGCATAAAGCCGTGGGAAAGCAACGACAATGATTCGAAACGTATTTTCTGGTCTGATGGGGGCGTTCACCAAAACCTAACCCATGCAGTACACCCTGATCCGATAAGCGGTATGCACTGTTGGCACCAGAAGGTAAATGTGGAAAAGACCCATCCGGAGGACAAGTATGGCGACGTAGTTGTTGATACCAACAGGTCCTTTGAAGTTTATAAAGAATGGCTCAAGATGACCCGGCCGGCGCCAGGCCCCGGCGGACTCAGAAGGCCCTTGTGGTTTAACCGGGCCCTCAGGCCGGCAGAAGAGACATTTTATTTGTAGATTTGCAAAATAAAGTTACTTTATTGCTGATAAAACAAGTCTTTAATTTGAGCATCCTAAAGGCCCGGTTTCTTCGGCAGTAAGTTCATTTTACATCTTTAAATATTTTATAACAGAGAAGACACGAACGGTCTTCTCTGTTATTATTTCTATTATTCATATGAAGCGTTATTTACCCTTTCTCGACTGGATTCACGAAGTAAAAGGCAAATCCCTTCAGGCAGATATCATGGCCGGGCTCACCGGTGCGGTGGTGGTGTTACCACAAGGAGTAGCCTTTGCGATGATAGCCGGCATGCCGCCTATTTTTGGATTGTATACCGCCATGGTTCTTCCTGTAATAGCCGCACTGTTTGGATCATCCAGGCATTTAATCTCCGGGCCAACCACTGCCATTTCGATTGTCGTTTTTGCATCAATTAGTCCGCTGGCTACCCCCGGAACAGAAAGTTTTATCAATTTTGCACTGATCCTCACATTGGTAGCCGGCCTGATCCAATTTACACTGGGGTTGGTACGCCTGGGGACATTAGTTAATTTTGTCTCACATACCGTGGTTCTGGGATTCACTGCAGGAGCCTCAATACTCATAGCTACAAGCCAAATAAATAATATGTTTGGCATTGAAAAGCCCAGTGGAGTAAGCTTTTACGAGAGTTGGGCCTACCTGATTACAAATATAGGCCAAACAAACACACTGGCCCTTTCGGTAGGACTCATCACGCTCATTTCAGCCATCATACTAAAACGCATCAATAAAAAACTGCCGCACATGCTCATTGCTATGATCCTGGGCAGTCTGGTCGGCTATTTTTTCAGTACCAGTCAGCAGATAGATGTTGTGGGCGAATTACCCAAAGGCCTTCCCCCTTTCAGGATGCCGGTCCTTAGTGAAGGCGCTTTGCGCACAATATTTCCAAATGCTTTTGCCATCGCCCTTTTAGGCCTGATTGAAGCCGTGGCCATTGCAAGGTCTATCGCTGTAAAATCAGGGCAGCAACTCAATCCAAGCCAGGAATTTATCGGGCAGGGGCTCTCCAATATTGTCGGAAGTTTTTTCTCTTCCTATGCCGGATCCGGGTCTTTCACACGCTCGGGGGTAAATTATGAATCCGGCGCAAAAACCCCGATAGCCGCTATTTCAGCGGCCCTTTTCCTCATCCTGACACTGCTTTTTGTTGCTCCATTGGCCGCTTATCTCCCCATATCTGCCATGGCCGGAATCATCATGCTCGTCGCTTACAATCTGATTGATATCAAGCACATCAAGACAATCCTGAAAGCATCAAAACGGGAATCTACCGTACTCATCATCACTTTTATCGCCACCCTGACGCTGGATCTGGAATATGCGATATATATTGGCGTGATCTTCTCTTTGATCTTTTACCTTCAGCGCACTTCTACGCCCCGCTTTGTAGACCTTGCTCCCGATCCGTCTGACAGTAAGCGAAAATTCCTTAATGTCCAAAAATTCCAACTCAAGGAATGTCCTCAACTCAAGATTATCCGCATCGAAGGTTCCATATTTTTCGGTGCTGTAAGCCATGTAGCCACTGAGCTCCTGCAAATCAGGGAGGGTGATGAAACCCATCTGCTCATTATAGGCAATGGCATCAACCTGATTGACACCTCCGGTGCCGAGCTACTCGTCAATGAAGCCAAACGTTGGCGGGAAAAAGGAGGTGGATTATATATCAGCGGGCTAAAGCTGCGGGCCCGGCAAAGTATTGAAATAGGCGGGTTCAAAGATGAAATTGGTGAAGGCCATTTTTTTGATGACAAGGAATTGGCTGTGAAAACGATCTACGATTTACTTGACAAAGAAAAATGTAAAAGCTGTCAGCTCAGGATTTTTACAGAATGCCAGCGAACTGACTAATCTTAAAGAAAATGAGGGATGTTTTCCAACACGCTATAATATCTCATTTTTTTTTTGTAAATTGTATTGATCAACATTTAACACCCAGAAAATGAGCATGAAGGCGATAGCTATCATATCGATATGCTTATTATTCTACCCTGAGATCAATGGCCAGGATCTCATGGTCAGGGGTATTATCCATGCTACAGAAACAGGCGACATTGTGCCCTTCGTATCCATTAGCAGTAAAAGCAGCAATGTATTATTAGCTATTGGCAACTCATCGGGAGAATTTGGGTTCAATCCATTACTTCCCAATGACACCCTTGTGTTTTCGTGTGTTGGCTTCGAGGATTACTATATTCCTGCACACAACCTCTCTACTACGGAAATCAACCACATTAGCCTCCTTTCCAAATCATTCCTTTTATCGGAAGTTGTCATTTCTCCCGGGCAGATGAAGGAAGAGGTGCTGGGCATTGATAATGTCCCGGAAAAAGCCATGACCTTTTCCTATGGCATTTTTAATTATTCGGCCTTCGCCCACCTCTATAAGCTTAAAAACCGGCCTTCAAGAATTGAATCTGCCAGCATTCATATTGGTAAAAACAATATTGGTGAGTTCGTGCTAAGGTGTAGAATAACGAAAACAAAACAAAATAACGTACCCGGCAATGACCTGTTGGAGGCCAACCTCGTTGTGAAGTCAGACATTTCACAGGGCTGGGTTACCTTCGACCTGAGTGGCTATGACCTCTGGATCGATGAAAAAAAGGTTTTTCTTGTGATTGAAGTACTTCAGGACATCAATTATGCGGAGTATAAAAATGCCCTGGGCCTGGTCAACACGCCCGGTTTTTCATACGTAAAAGAAGGAGGTACACTTATTTCAATATTACCTGAACGGTGGTTGTATGACGACCGACGGATTGTTTCTCACCTTCGCGTTGCCTATACCGATTAATTAGCGAAATCCGACAATACAACGGCTGCATCCCATGCCGAATAGAAATGATCAGGATCCATCACTTTCTCCCAGCTCCTGGAAACGGACAAGTAGTTATTCGCCAAAACAACGACATTACCTGCACCGTCATTTATAAATGTTCCGTCTTCCCCGCGCAGGGCATTATTGCTCACTACCAGATAATCTATTTTGCCCGGTATCTGTAAACCGGGAGGGGGTTTTTTTCGGACAATAAGCAATGACCGTCCATTAAAAACCATCAAATCCCCCCCTTCAAAAATTTCGCGAACCCTAAAAGGCCGGACACGGCGCACATAATAAGAAGACCGGGCTGGTTTCACCGTGTAATCCAACTCGGCATCACCGGGTAAATATTCATAAGTGATCACTTCCCTTTTACTATAGACATCGACAACTACTCCTTTTTTCAGGCTATAAATAACCACCTTTACTTCATCAGCTGATGAGTAAATACTGTAAACATCCAAGCCAATAAAACCAAAAACCACGAGCATAAACAGATAAAATATTTTCATCTGTCGTTTATGAACAAACCAAATACCCACAATGATACCTGCATAAAGCAACGCGACCTGCATGCCATTGATTTCCACCAGATCAACTGTACTGCCCGGCAATTCGCTAATCCAGCTTACCGTCCTGTTCATGATGATCACAGCCCATGAAAAAGCATATTTTATCAATACTGGCAACCAGGGTATTCCATGACAACCCAGCAATAGTACACCCAACACCAAAATAACCGTGGCACAAGGAATGACCACCAGGTTACTCAATAAAAAATATACCGGAAATTGATGAAAAAAATATAATCCCAGGGGAAAAGTAGCCAGTTGGGCTGCTATGCCTACACTACTTAACTTCCATACCCCATCCAAAAACTTATTATTTACAGACAGCCCCTGATAAATAGCACGTTGAAAATAAACAATACCCCATACAGCCAGAAAGGAAAGCTGAAACCCGACCATAAAAAGCATTAGCGGCTCGTATAACAACAGGATGAAAGCCGCCACTGCCAGGGTATTATAAATATTAGATTTGCGATTGAGCAGTTCAGCCAGGGCAATCATGGTAAACATGGTTACCGACCTCATAACAGATGCCGACAAGCCGGTAACAATCGCATAGAACCACAAACCGCCTATGGTAAGCGCTGCAGGCATCCACTTCCATCTGCCGCGCTTCATCGGCCGGAACAACCAATTCATCATCAGATATATAATCCCTACATGAAGCCCGGACACAGCCATGACGTGCATCGCACCGGCATCAGCATAGTCTTCGCGCATTTCTGTAGACAATTCATCTTTTATACCCAGCAGCAGCGCAAACGCTATGGCCTTTTCTTCCAGACCCAGCTGTTCGTTTACAATACCTGAAGCATACTGTCGTGCCCGATTGGCCCAACGTATATAAACAGGCAGAGGGGTGTGGCCCACCAGCGTTATTTCTTCCGTTCGTTTGAAATGCCGGTGGTATGCCCGTTGAGTGGCCATATACTTTTTGTAATCAAACTCCCCGGGATTTTTCGGAGGAGTAAATTCCATCGGCGCACCATTGACCAAAATTTCATCCCCTACAACCCAGGACGACTCATTTTCTATCCCACTGACATATAAAAGCACCTTTCCGCTCGCCTTTCCCCACCTGTGGTCAATTTGTTGCCATTGGGTGTCCAGCAAATAATATACGGATTTCTTTTTCTGTACCGGCCCCTCAATAATGCGGGCCTGATATGATTGTATGCCTTCATTATTCAGAATATGGGCAGGCCTGTACTGGTCGGCACGAATAGTTGAATAGAGCACGCCGAAAAGGTAAAACCAAACGAGCCCGGCCATACCCATGACTAAAGGCCTCCGTCCCTTATTTTGGAGATAAAAAAATAAGAAAACGTACAAAAACGTCAACAGGAAAAACCCGACGAGTAGCTCTGTTAATTTACAATAGAGGAATGCGGAGAAATGGCATGCCGTCAGCAATCCTGAAATAAAAAAAAACAGGTAACGTATAAAGGGAAATTTCAGCCAAAATAAATATGTATTCAAAACAATCGCCATTAACTACAGCGAATATATACATATATTACATACTTTAGAAATATTTAATATTATTTCTGTTATATAATAACGTTATTTATAAGTTTTTAATACTCTGTCAACGATTTGTTTTGATTTAAACTTAGGAGTAAACTGTTTTGTCATTCCCATTCTTACTATATTACCATAAAGAAGAATTAATAATGTTTCACAAATTTCAGCGGGATTGCTATAGTTCAACTCTTTATCAAAAACGGCTTCCAGCACAAAGTTTTCGATCATTTGCTGTAATGATTGGATTTCGGGTATTTCAGTATAATCCTTTTCGGAGATAAAGTTCTTTCTTTCTTCCTTATTAATTGGAAAAGGCGATTGCAGGCGCTCATCATTCATTTGATAAGCGATTAAAGCATAAAAAAACGAAGGTCTTTTTTGAAGGTCGGTAGAAACGCGGTCAAAGATGAAATAGACTCCCTCGAGGCCGCGTATGGGATTTTTTTTCAACTCGATGGTCAGCAAAAAACACCACACCCTGAAGGAATAGCGGAGCAATTCTTCTTTACAAACAAAGTACTTGAAAAATGTAACCTTTGAAATTGCAGCTTCTTTACAAATTTCCATCACTTTAACCTCCTCAAACCTTCTGGTTTCAAGCATTTTCTGAAGAGAATAGTGACATTTAAGTTTTAATAGTGCAGCATTTTGTGCTCTTTTTCCTGACATAAGTATAGGCTTAGGAATTTATCCAATCATTATTTCCAGCCACAGAAGACACTCCAAGATTAGTTATATTTTCATCACATCCATAGCTGCCATGTTTAGCATTCAGTGGACAATACCAATTACTTTACTTTATCCCCTCAGGCGACCAAACGTAACCGCCAATTAAACCTCCCCAAGCACTGTATTACTCTTTAGTAATGGTAAATTCCACCCTTCTGTTCAGCATTCTGGTCTCTTCATCTTCATTGCTTGCAATAGGTATTTTTCCACCATACCCTTTGCCTGTTACCCTTCCTGAAGCTATACCTCTGCTGATAATATATTGTTTTACCTCCTTCACTCTTTGTTTACTCAATTTAAGGTTTTTTGATGCAGCGCCCCGATTATCCGTATGTCCTGCCAATTCTATTTCCATCGATGGGTTTTCCTTCAGCAATTGCACCACCAGATCAAGCTCACGACTTGATCCGGGCAACATCTGAGTAGATGCCTGCTTAAACAACACATTTTTCAGGTTAACGGTTACTCCTACTGATGCGGCCGTCAATGTAAAGTCTTCCGTCATTGGGGCAGCTGCCTCGCCGGTCGTAATGCCCCTTTCCTGAGGAATAAATTGAGGAGCAGCCACACGTATAATATAGGACGTGGTCTGTTTAGGTATAAACTGATAATTTCCATTGATATCTGTCAAGACTTCTGAAGATTCATCCCCATCGAGGAAGGTCACACTGGCCGTTGATAATGGTTTTCCCTCTTCATTATTCACCTCTCCCCTGATCATCAATGGAGGGGCTGATACGATCTCCTGTACGATCAGCTCAGGCGCTGGTTCTGAGACCGGAGAAAAAAGTGTATCAATTTTCCCAAAAGGTTCGATGATATTTATTTCGCCATAGCCATCGCTACTCCTTGTGGCAACGTACAATAACTTTTTTAAATAAGAGATCAGTACCAGGTTCCAGTCTTTACCATCCGTATTTATTTTTTCACCCAGGTTTTCCGGCTCACTCCATCTTTTCCACGTATCATCCAACCTTTTTGCATAAAAGATATCACTACTGCCTACCCCTCCTCTACCGTTTGTGGAAAAAAACAACACATTATGGTCGTCGGACAGAAAGGGGGTAAACTCCTGATTTTTCGTATTGATATCAGCCCCCAGATTCATCGGTTCAGTCCAGCCGTCGCCCCTTTTAAAACACACATATATATCTTCATTCCCTTGTGTGTTATACGATTCAATGGATAACACCAACACCTCCTCATCGGGTGTAATGTAACCACTCTGGTGAGCGGATAAGTTTTTAAAATAAGGGATGGAAATATTCCGGGGTCCGGACCATTCATTTCCGTTCCATACACTTCGTGCAATTCCTTGTGTCCGGGCAGCACTTCCACCCTCTCCGTAATGACCATGAAGGTACATGACCAATCCATTGGGTGAAAATCCCAGTACGCGGTCTTTCCCCTGACTGTTGATATCGCTGTTGAGGTGAGTGGGTTCAGACCATATTCCTTCCTTGCTCACTGTGGAATACCACACATCGCCTTTATCCTTACGCCCACCCACATTATCATTATGGTTCCCAATTGTAAAATACAAGGTCTTGCCATCAGGAGCCAGCACGACATTACTTTCATCAAAAGGACTATTGAGCACTTTATACCCTTCCTGTCCATACACACATAATGCCTGCCAAAAGACAATTAAAATCAAACCCAGGTTTCTTAACATAACAATTATTTGAGGATAAGCACCGGCTTGTTGGAAATTACAGACAATTTTTTAGCTACACTTTTATGCATCAGAGCCTCCACAAATCCTCTTTCACGAG
>JAOUKJ010000615.1 GCA_029882675.1 Cyclobacteriaceae bacterium | reverse complement strand
AAAGAAGGAATCTGGCAATTAAATGAAGTGGACGAAGCCGCAAAGTATAACCTGAAACCTGGTGAAATTAAGCTGGAAGATGTGGACGGCGATGGTGCCTATGGTACTGCCGACAGACAAATACTGGGAACGGATGTGCCAAACTGGCAGGGTGGTATCACCAACAGAATGAGTTACAAAGACTTTGATCTGATGTTCTTTGTATATTCCCGCTGGGGACATATGATTACCAGTTCTTTTGAACAGCCTTCTTTATTTGCCCGTTACAATGACCTGATGGTGGATTACTGGACACCAACAAATCCTACCAATTCCAATCCCCGGCCAAACCAAAATCAGGAAAGTCCCAAATATGGTGGAACAAGGGCATATGTGGATGGAAGCTATATCAAGCTCCGCACCTTACAAATTGGATACAACTTACCTGCCAGTCTGATCTCGGCAGCTAAGATGCAATCAGCGCGGGTTTACCTGACAGCAGATAATCCATGGTATTTCGCTAAATACGGAACATTCGATCCAGAAACCGATGATCCGGACATCAGTGATGCACCAAGCGTTGGTTATGGTACATTACCTGCCACGAAGGCCTTTTTAATGGGTGTTCAGATTACTTTTTAATAAATAAAGAAAGTGAGTTATGAAAAATAAAATCATAGTAATAACATTAATACTCAGCGCCTTTTTGACGCAATCATGTCAGGAATGGCTGAGTGAAGACCTGACAGGTACGGATGTGGTGTCAGGGGAGTACTTTAAAACACCCGCCGGATTTGAAGACGGTATCGAGGGAATATATGGTCAGTTGAAGAACATCTGGGGTCAGGAAATGGGTTTCACAACCCGTGTTTTTGGTACAGACATTCACACTGAAGGAGCCGATGGTGGCCATAAGCGGATAAACCGTTACGAGCAGGACATTCAGGAAGACAGCTACTGGAGAAATTCATGGAGAGATTACTACCGGATCATCAACCAGTGTAATGCGATGATTGGTCGTGCGGAAGAGGTAGTAGGCATGGATCCGGGTATCCTGAAAGTAAGGGTTGCCGAGGCAAGATTCCTTCGCGGATGGATTTATTTCACCATCGCAAGAACGTGGGATGGCGGTCACCTGACTCTGGAAGAAACCATTGGTGTGGAAACCAAAGCCAATTGGACTCCTGCCTCTGAAATCTACAGCCAGGCGATCATCCCTGATTTGGAAGCTGCTGCTGCAGATCTGCCCAAGCCCGGTGATGAGTCAGATTACGGACGTGCTAACCAGGCCGCTGCCAAATTTATGCTGGGTAAAGTATACGCCACCTTAGGACAATATGGCGGATCTACGGATGCCGGCGCTCTGCAAAAGGCTGCTGACTATATGGATGATGTTATCAACAATTATGGCTTGTCATTGGTGAATGATTGGGGTTCCCTCTGGGACATCACCAAGCAGAAAAACTCAGAATCAGTATGGACGCTTCAAAACACGACAGATTACAACATCAATGGCAATGGCCACCGCGGACACCTGTACTTCCTCATGGAGTATGACAAACTGCCCGGTATGATTCGTGATGTAAACAATGGCCGTCCATGGAAACGTTTCAAGCCAACTCCCTTTTTACTAGGCCTTTGGGACAGAACAGTGGACAGCCGGTATGACTTGTCATACAAGCACGTATGGTATGTAAACCACGATGATCCTTCCAAAATACCAGCCGGTTTACTTTATGGTGATACAGCTGTGTATATTCCCGGGCCGAATCCAGGAGCTCCAGTCGAGTTTGGAGGAAAAGGTTCTGATGCAGAATGGGATCAGCCCAGGCAGGGCACAGTACCTTATATGGTCATCACTGCCGATGAATATACCCGTAAGCTCTACCCTACTATGAACAAATGGATTGACACAAGCAGAGATCATAAGCAAAGAACAGAGGGACAACGTGATTACATCGTTGCCCGCCTGGCCGATGCTTACCTGATTGCCGCTGAAGCGTATGTGGCCATGGGCCAGCCCGGCAAGGCCCTGCCTTACGTCAACGCCATCAGAACCAGGGCTGCATGGCCTGGTATGGAAGCAGCTATGCAGGTAACTGCAGCTGATCTGGACATCGACTATATCCTTGATGAAAGGGCCAGAGAACTTAATGGTGAAGCACACCGTTGGTTTGACCTTGTCAGGACAAACAAGTTGATTGAAAGGGTGAAGCTTCACAATGCTGATGCCCAGGATAACATCCAGGATTATCACGTCAGAAGACCTATCCATGCAGAGCAAATTGATGCCGTTGAAGGTGGTTATCATCAAAACCCCGGATACGTACAATAAGCAGCAATGTTTTATAAAAAAAGGCCACCTGAGGTGGCCTTTTTTTATGTTTATTTTTTAGAGCAAATGAGTATCCCGCAGGCACGGGAGTTCATCGCAAACGGGCATTAAACTAAAGCCAGTACCTCTTTTGTATACTTCTCTATCTGGATAAATTGTTTGGTCTCAATCAAATGGGATGAAGCCAGCCACGACCCTCCTATGGCCAGCACTCCGGGCAGCAAAATATAATTCCTGATATTTTTAGCATTGATCCCCCCCATGGGAATAAATTGTATGCCCGCCCCCTTATATGGCCCGTAATATGCAGCAACCACCGCCGGCCCGCCTATCATATTTACCGGAAAGAGCTTTTGTATCTGAC
>JAOUKJ010000614.1 GCA_029882675.1 Cyclobacteriaceae bacterium | reverse complement strand
AGAGGAACCAATCTCTCCTTTTTTAATTTTTTGTTTAAAATAACCCATGCTGATGTACTGCCACATGTCGCGGGTGAAGTCGATCAGAATGGTGTGGATTCTTTTGATGTTATCAAACAGGGCGGCCAGGTGGTCGTAATGTTCTATTTGTGTGGTGGGGTGGCTGCGGTGCAGGCCCAAATAATTTTTCAGAAACTGGTTCCCGAAATTAACCCAGTCTGTTTTTGGATAGGTAACATGGTGGGCGTTGAAGTTGCCGGTAGCACCTCCAAATTTGCCCGCATAGGGGATGGTCTCCAGCAACATCAGTTGTTGTGATATGCGCTCGGAAAAAACAGCGATTTCTTTGCCCAGCCGGGTAGGTGAGGCCGGCTGTCCGTGTGTCTTGGCCAGCATAGGCACGTCATTCCATGTCTCAGCATAGGCATCGAGCTTTTCCACTACTTCGAGCAACAGGGGCTTCCACGTTTTTTCTATTCCTTCTTTCAGTGAAAGGGGTACGGCCGTATTGTTGATGTCTTGTGAAGTGAGGCCAAAGTGAATGAACTCCTTATATTGTGAAAGATCATACAGATCAAATTTCTCTTTGATGTAATACTCCACGGCCTTTACATCGTGGTTGGTCACTTTTTCTGTTTCCTTTATCTTAAGGGCATCCTCGGGAGTAAAATTGTGATAGATTTCCCTCAAATGTACAAAAGCATGCTGGTTGAAGGTAGCCAGCTGCGGCAGTGGCATCTCTACCAGTGCGATAAAGTATTCTATCTCTACAAAAATACGGTATTTGATCAGCCCGTACTCCGAAAAATAAGGGGCAAACGGTTCGGCCTGATGGCGGTAACGGCCATCAATGGGGGAAATAGCGGTAAGATTAGAAAGTTCCATAGTATTAATTTTCAGGGCACAAAAGTAGCCCTATTTTGCCAACTTAGAAATTCAACTTTCTATTTTTATATTGCTTTGGCGGCTTTTGTCCAGATTAAGGCTCAGCACATCCGGCCTGCTGTAATGGCCTGCCGGATCAAAATTATGCCTTTCCTTGCGCACCTCGGCATGGTCTATGGTTACCACCGCAAGCCCTTCCTTACCCTCAACAGGTGCGAGGAGCCACTCACCTGACGGGCTGGCAGCACATGATCCGCCGTTGGCCGATACATCAGGGAGACTGTCTCTGATCAGGGCGGCATAGGGGATGTCATCAGGCACGTCTTCCCTGCGCATGAGTCCGCCTACAGACACCACAAATGACCTCCCTTCCCGGGCCATAAAGGGGGTGATTTCGCGGGTGTTTCGCACATTTCCCGGCCAGATGGCTACGTGCAGGTCTTCACCCTGGGCATATAGTGAAGTCCGCGCCAGGGGCATCCAGTTTTCCCAACAGTTCAGTCCGCCAAGGGTGAATTTACCCAACGGAAACGTGTTAAGTCCATGGCCATCGCCCTGTGCCCATACCAGTCGTTCTTCATAGGTGGGCATCAACTTGCGGTGTGTATTCCTTACCTCTCCGCCCGAATCAATATACACCAGCGTACAATAAACGCTGTGCCCTCCGCGGTCAGGGGCCTTTTCCATGCACCCGGCAATGATTCCCATTTTATATGTTTTGGCCTTTTCGCAAAGTTTATTCAAATGACCCTGCGATATGTCTACGGCCTGATCCAGATAATGGGCATATAGCTCCTTTTGTACTTCCGATTCAAAGCGCGCCCCTTCGGTATGCTCTACCCAAAAGGGATAACCGGGCAGGAGGGCCTCACCAAAGACCACCAGTTGGCAGTGCTTTTCAGCGGCCTCATCCACATAGGTGATCATCTTTTCAATGGTCATTTCCCGTTTTAACCAGACCGGCGCCATTTGTGCCAGCCCAATGGTTATTTTGTCCTGTGTTTCTTCCACGGTATGAGGTAATAAATTGTCGGCAAAGTATTCATCCGGGTAAAGGTAATAAAATTAAAAACAGGTTATGGCTGAACAGGGTGTGTCCACAAAAGTGTTTGCTCCCGATGGTAAACAATTTGAGGGGGAAAGTGGTTTTAATTTATTAGTTTTGCGCCCTTATTCAGGTTAGGGATTTAGTTAATTATTACCGGTAGAAAAAATGGTTTTTGGATTATTTAATAAAATAAGAAAGAAGAGCAGTACACATTACTTTAACCTTCGGGTAAAGGAAGTCGTGCAGGAAACACAGGATGCCATTACTATCCGTTTTGAAAAGCCGGATAAGGAAATCACCTATCGCCCGGGACAGTTTCTCACCCTGATATTAAATATTGAGGGGAAAGAGGTACGTCGTTCCTATTCGTTTAGCTCATCTCCTATCGTTGACGACCACATGGCCATTACGGTGAAGCGGGTAAAAAACGGACTGGTTTCCAATTACCTGGCAGATAATATGTGTGCGGGAGAGGAACTTCGTATCATGGAGCCCATGGGTCACTTTGTATTGGACGAAAAAGCAACCCAAAAAAATGTCGTAATGTTTGCCGGAGGAAGTGGTATTACACCGCTGATGAGTTTGCTGAAATCTACCTTATCACAAAATTCCGGGACAAGGGTTTCTTTGATCTATAGCAACAGAAATGAGCAACAAATTATTTTTAAAGAGGCCCTGCATGAGCTGGAGGTGAAGTATCATGACCGGCTTAAGGTTATTCATGTGCTGGAAGAGCCACCGGTGGA
>JAOUKJ010000613.1 GCA_029882675.1 Cyclobacteriaceae bacterium | reverse complement strand
TTGCTGATGAGCCCTGTAGCCGAGCCCCCGGATTGATCTGTAAATGTGAGGGTGTTTTCAGTACAGGTTTGGGTAGTGTCAACAGTAAAATCAGCATAGATGGGCGCTAAAATTTCAATATCATCGATGGCCAAACCGGAAAAGGGGCCTGTTATACCGCCGGAAACTGATCGGAACAAAAAGCGAAAAGCCACATCTGTATTGCCCGAGAGAAAAGAAACATCAGCGGAATATTGGGTATAGCCATTGCTGTTGCCCGAAAAAATACCTGAGCCCGGAGTAAAGGCGCCTGTAGCTGTAGAATGAATATCGTTGTGCCAATTGGTGGAAGAAAGGTCAATCACTTCCCGCCATATACCGCTTTTATTCAGGCTGTACTCGACAATAAACCCGTCAATAGAGTCCCGGATATGATGATTTGCAGAAAAGGAAAATGAATAATTGCCGGCATTGGTAAAGTCAAAATTGGGGGTATACAAATACGTTTCCGTATTTTCCACATAGTAATCCGTTGTGAGCCCAGTTACGAAGGCATGGGTTCCTGAAGTAGTGCCTTCCTTCCCATTGACGGTTGAAACGCCCCGTTCGAAACCCGTACCACTTCTGGTCTCTGTCCCAAAATCTTCCGGATTGATCTCGAAATTGCCGCCGTAATCCGCCTTGTATGAAACTGGTTTGTCCGGTAAAACAGTGATTAAATCGCTCATGATGTCTTTGCCATTATTAATTGACAAGGTGGTTTTGTACGTTCCCGGACTGGTGTAGGCATGCAGGGGATTCCTTATTGCAGAAGTGCTTCCATCACCAAAATCCCACAAATACATATTGGCAGCACCCTCTGAATAATCTGTAAACTGAATGCTTTGCCCGGTATAGGCTACTTTGTTTGATACTTCAAAGCGGGCAGTGGGAGTGCCCATAAAAATATCGGAGGTATAAATACCCCGTCCGTAGGTAGCTACAGCGACCAGTCCATCGGCCGGGCGATAACGGATCATGCTACAGCGTACATGGGCCAGGTCGGTGTTGGTGGGTTCCCATATCGGTGAGGTTAGTGTGATATCGTTGGTGGACCACATGCCAAGTTCTGTGGCCAGTAAAACCTGCTTTCGGTTATTGGGATTATATAAGGCCCAATAGATGGGCATATCAGGCAGGTTTCCTTCTTTGTCCTGCCATGTCATCCCACCATCTAATGTTTCCCAAACCGACACCACCCCATAGTTGGAGAAGACGGCCAGAAGTTGGTCATCGTTTGCGCCGGTCTCAATGCAATTAAGGGTGCCCTGAAACCCGTTGTCGCTAATGTGTTGCGGTACAGGAGTAGTGTGGGTGTTGTCAGCGATGAATAACTGGCCATTGTCTGTCCCGATAAATAATCGATTGGAGGTAAAAGGAGAGGATTTAAGAAAAGAAACTGCCCCTCCATTTAATCCAATACTTATGCTGTCGGCAATGACCGTATTTGTGAGGTTGGTATACCTGAAATATTGATCGGCCTTTCCGCCAGCATAAAGCATGTTTTGCTGGTGATCATACTCCGAGGGATTGATGAATTTCCCATGGGTGTAATCATTGCTGATGTCTTTAAATGTTTTCCCACTATCCAGTGACAGGGCATAGGAGTTGTAGATGTAGCTGGCAATCTGAATTTTGGGTTCGTTATAGTCTATAAAGCAAAATCCCCCATCGCCTCCAAAGGCCATTGTCGTTTCATTTATTCCTTCATGAACAAATTTTCGGGTTCCATTGTCCTGTGTGCCTCCAAGGAAATAATTTGATCCTGCGTTATTGTCTGTGGCCACGGAATAAAATTGAGTCACATTATAACCTTTGTTGCGCATGTGGAAATAGGGGAGTGAATCCAACAGGTTGGAAGAAAAATAGACCCCGCCATCATTGCCAAAGATGGCCTGATCCGGATGGCCTGGCCTGAAGTTTATCGCGTGCTGGTCGGCATGCATATAACGCTGGCAATTATCTGCCCAATTGGAGACGGCCTGCCATGTGACGCCTCCATCCAGGGAGCGATGCATATCCACACCTCCGGCGAAAATAATATCAGGGTTGGTGGGATGGACGGCCATGATCAGGTCATACCAGCCCTGCGACCGTGTAAAATCATTTTGTGCAGGCTCGCAACTGGAAATGCTGATGTGTGGTGGGATATTTATGCCTGTCCAGCTGGCCCCCTGGTCTTTTGAACTTACCATCCAACCCACATCCAAACCGGAAGTAGCTGTCAGGTATACCCTGTTTGGGTCGCTTGGGGAGGTGGCTATTTCTATTCTTTCACCATTGGGGGGTACGTTGGTGAATTCAGTCCAGGTAAGCCCCTGGTCAAGGGATTTATATATTTTTCCGGCATTAAATCCTCGACCAGTACCGGCATAAATCACCTTTTTGTCAGCCGATATTTCAAGGTCTCCGGCCTCTCCCGTCAATACCTTTGTCCAGGTGTTCCCTCCATCCGCCGACCTGAACAACCCGACATGGACATCTCCGTTTACAGACGCCAACAATGCGTGGTCTCCTGTAATGAGCAGTTTAGGTATCTCATGAAATTCAGCTATTGCGTTGTTGTCATTGGTAACGGTTCCCGTTGTTTTTAAAAAAGGACCATTATTTACTGATTTATAAATGCCGTCACCCCGACCGGCAAAGACAATGCCCCAACCCTCG
>JAOUKJ010000093.1 GCA_029882675.1 Cyclobacteriaceae bacterium | reverse complement strand
ATTTTATTGGGTGCCCTGGCTCCACTGGTACCCGTTTTGATACAATACACGCTGGACACCTATGTGGTGTTTGGGCACTACGCCGGGTTGGCAAAAATGATCACCGTACTTGTTGGTTTACTCGTGGTCCAATCCCTGGTTCAATATGCACATACCTACCTTTCCGGGTGGTTGGGGCAATACGTAATACGCGATATCAGAATAAAGCTTTTCGAACACCTGCTGCGGTTAAACCTGAAATTTTTTGATAAAACACCTATCGGTCAACTGGTAACACGTACTGTTTCAGACATTGAAACCCTGGCAGATGTTTTTAGTCAGGGACTGGCTGCTATGGTGAGCGATGTACTCCAACTTATCTTTATCCTCATGTGGATGTTTATTACGGATTGGAGGCTTGCCCTGGTTAGTTTGTGCACTTTCCCCATCCTGGTAATCTCTACATATGTATTTAAGGAAAAAATAAAAGTGGCTTTCAATCAGGTGAGAAACGCCGTATCCACCCTCAATTCATTTGTGCAGGAACATATCACGGGAATGTCTATTGTCCAGATTTTTGGTAGTGAACAGCGCGAATATGAGAAGTTTCAAACCATCAATAAGGAACACCGCCGGGCCAATATACGCTCCGTACTATACTATGCCATCTATTTTCCCGTAGCCGAAATCATCAGTGCAGCTGGTATCGGACTACTGGTGTGGTATGGCGCTAAAGGAGTGATTAATTTTGAAGAGACGGGGATTAAAATAGGTGTGTTTATTTCATTTATCATGTATATCCAGATGTTTTTCCGCCCTATACGCATGATTGCTGACCGGTTTAACACACTGCAATTGGGTATTGTGAGCACACAACGTATTATCAACCTGATAGATAATAACGACTATGTTCCCAATGAAGGCGAGCACAAACCCGAGCGACTGAATGGACATGTCGTTTTTGACAAAGTATGGTTTTCTTATAATGAGGGAGACTATGTCCTCAAAGACATCTCGTTGGAGGTGAAACAAGGCGAAACACTTGCGCTTGTAGGCGCTACGGGTGCTGGTAAGTCTTCGATCATTAACCTGCTGAATCGGTTTTATGAGATCGACCGGGGCCAGATCAACATTGATGGTAAAGACATTGAACAATATGAGCTCCAGGCACTGCGGAAAAATATTGGACTGGTACTTCAGGATGTTTTTCTTTTCTCTGATACCATCATGCAGAACATTACACTTGGCAATCCGGCCATTACCGAAGAACAAGTACTCCACGCCGCCGATCTCGTTGGTGCACGTAAATTTATTGAAAAACTGCCGGGCAAACTGGAATACAATGTCATGGAAAGGGGTTCTACCCTTTCGGTTGGACAGCGACAACTGATTTCCTTCATCCGCGCCATGGTTTATGACCCTGCAATACTCATTTTGGATGAAGCCACCTCTTCGGTAGATACCGAAACGGAAGAAATGATTCAGGGGGCCATCGATAAAATGATGATGGGACGAACCTCCATTGTCATTGCCCACCGCTTATCGACCATTAAAAAGGCCAGCAAAATTATTGTGCTGGAAAAAGGCCACATTGTCGAAACAGGAACACATGATGAGTTGTTACTAAACAACGGTCATTATGCGCAGCTTCATAAAATGCAGTATAAAGAAGTCGTTTAATTCATCGCTGGAAATTAGATCCAGGTAGCAAGACAGGGCCTGTTGAATAATATAGCAGTAGAAGTATTCTCACTGAGCGCCCTTGAAGTGTGCTTTTTTCAATTATCCGGTGACCTCTGGTAATAAAATTGAATATATACATATGTTCAGGTCGCTTGTCATATTGTTGGTTGTCCTATTTTCTTTTCAGGGAATCCTTGCGCAACGTAAACACAAAATGAAGCCCTATTACAAAGGGAGGTACAATGCCATTAAAATCCCGAAAAGCAAAGAAAGGATTATATGCCCTGATTATCAGTTTAGCCTTTACCCAAATCAGCGTATCGGATTTAAATTAGGCGACCCTTTTGCCCTGAGCTATAAAGTGAACTTTTCAGAACATTTAGCTATAGGAATGGAATTGGGACGAATTTCCAACAGCCTGTATAACCGGTTTCATAAGAGCAACTTCCACAGCCCGTCTGCCATCGACACGACGCATTTGACGGAGATCAGCAACTATTTCGGACACGACACCAAGCGCGATGGGCTTTACTCCCTCAAACTGGTTTATGGAGCTACTTTCAAAGGGATCAAACCCCTGAAATGGTATATTGGGCCGGGTTTTCAATACCGTTGGTCTGTTGTTAATTATACCTACATTAGAAATGATCAGACCAGCAATGCCGTGTTGGAGAATTATAATGACACAAGATATACTGTTGGACCCACGCTGACTGTTGGTATTGACTATGCCCACCCGGATATGCCCGTTTCCTCATTTATTGAATTTGAAGGCTACTGCGATGCCTCCGAGTACCCCGGTTGGATAAGACTTATGGGAGGAACTGGCCTGCGAATTACTTTTTAATCCGGGCGTTTTTTTCTACTATTGCACTACCTTTCAGGGACAAAAAAACTCAAATATTTTGAAGCGAATAACTATTATCGTCATCACCCTTCTCATTGCTTCCACTTTGTACATTTTATACAAAAAGTTGGGGGGTGACCAACCCATTGTTTTTGACATATCGGGACAGAAATCTTTCACAATCGTCGGGGCGCTTTACAGCGGAAACTACAATGACCGAAAGGTAGAAGAACTCTTTGTAAAGGCTCGTACACTTATTGAAAACGGCACATTGAGCGGAGACGTGGCTGTAATAAACTATGGTTCAGATGAGCGCGCAAGGATGATAGAGCAGTTTATCGGCATCCTGGTTGAAACACCCCCTGCCACCCTGCCTGAAGGATATGAAGTAAGAACCCTGCAGGCAAAAAATGTGGTCAGTACCTATATTAATATGCATAACCTGGTCATGCCCCGCCCGGAGGATGTCAGGGAAGGCGCTACAAACCTCGCCAAAAAGGAAGGGGTGCTCCTTGACAGCCTGACCGTGGAAGTTTATGAAGGGGAAAGCGGCTTGCGCGTTTACCTGTTGGATGTGCAATAACCTGTGGTTACTGGCCACCTAATGATAAAAAGCAGCAGAAACGTAAAATTCGGTATTGCCTTTATGCAATTCTCATAATATCACGCTATATTGACCTGTTAATGATTAATAACCGAAAACCCGACCTATGCTATTTCCTTTCCTAAAAGCCAAAATGATACCTTTTGGCCTGGTGATAATGCCCGCTTTGTTTTTATTGTTTTCCTGTGAGGGAAAGAAGGCTGTTGAAACAACCCCGGATGTACAGCCTGAAAAATCCGCTGTTTCTTTGTTTCTTCCCATCCATGAGCTCCCCGATCCCCACCCGGATCCGGATGAAGCTTGGCAAGGGTTACCTGATGGGGTTCAGGTTTCGTTTGTTTCCACCGACATCCGATTTAGCAAAGGCGCCATTCCTGAAGTTGTTCCGTCAAATGAATGGCAGGGTACCGGCTGGCAGGGCGAACGCATCTCCGGACAGATTGCCCTGTGGTCCGGATCTGAAGCACCTAATGTAAAAATAGCCGTTGAGTCACTTAAAAATGAAAATGGGGAAGAACTGCCGTCAGATCAGATCAGGACTTCTTTCGTCACCTATGTCCTGGCCGATGAGTTTGGTGAAGGTTGCAACAAACGCCAGTCATCAGATTATGATTCTTCGCTGGTAGCCGATGTGATAGACCACCACAAGAAGTCCATGACCATTGAGAAAAATACCGTCAGGCCGGTCTGGCTCAGTATTGATATTCCTGCAAACCAGGCCCCGGGTACTTACAGGGGAGAAGTATATGTGATCAATGAAACAACATCGAAAACCCTCTCTTTAGAAGTCATTGTTATTGACCGCCAGTTGCCACCACCCGCTCAGTGGGCCTTCCATCTCGATCTCTGGCAAAATCCATTTTCCGTGGCACGTATTTATGATGTGCCGCTTTGGTCAGAGGAGCATTTTGAATTGCTCAGGCCACATATGGAACTCCTGGCCAACGCCGGGCAAAAGTGTATAACCACCGGCATTGTGGACAAACCCTGGAACGGCCAAACCTACGATCACTTCCAATCGATGATCAAATGGACAAACCATAAAGACGGCTCCTGGAGTTATGATTACAGTATCTTTGATCGATGGGTGGAATTTGCCATGAGCTGTGGTATCACCGAACAAATCAATGGCTATACCATGATTCCCTGGCACCTGAAATTTGAGTACTATGATGAAGCCTCCGATCGTGTTATGGCCCTGGAAGCCGAGCCGGGATCTGAAGAATATAACAACCACTGGTCGGGGATGCTAAAAGATTTTGTCGTCCACCTGAAAGAAAAACAATGGCTGGAAAAGATGGCCATCTCCATGGATGAGCGTGCAGAAGAAGCCATGAAAAATACCATTGCCCTGCTTAAAGAAGCAGCACCGGAGTTAAGGGTTACCCTGGCTGGCGGTATGCACCCGGACATTCAAAGTGACTTATTTGACTATTGTATGGCCTCTGCACATTTGTATCCCGATGATATGCTCGCTTCACGAAAAGCAGCAGGCAAACACTCAACATTTTATACCTGTTGTGTGGAAGAATATCCCAATACCTTTACCTACAGTCCGCCGGCAGAAGCCAGCTGGCTGGGCTGGTATGCCGCCGCCAAAGGCTTTGACGGATACCTGCGTTGGGCCTATAACTCCTGGGTAAAGGATCCGCTTCAGGATTCACGTTATACCGCGTGGCCGGCAGGGGATACCTATCTGGTTTATCCGGGCGCACGTACTTCTATCCGCTTTGAACGCCTCAGGGAAGGAATACAGGATTTTGAGAAGATACGCATACTTCGCGACCTGTGGGAACTCGACCCTGAACGGCAGGATGACCTGAAAAAATTGGAAGAGGCCCTGGCGGGTTTTAATATAGAAGCCCTGCCTGAAAAACCGGCCGCTGAAATGATTAACTCGAGTAAAGAATTGCTAAACTGACTGAAATAACAACCTAATAACGCTTTATACCATGACCTACTCCAGACGAACTTTTGTAAAAACGGCCGGCATAGGAAGTGCAGCCCTGGCCTCCTCGCCGGTTATCAGCCTGGCCAAGGCCGCTCTGGCCAACACGGTGGAAGTAATTAATCCGCTCAACAGGGTACCCCTCAGCTTTATCATCGATGACTCTACGCCATTGGTGAACATGGCCCACTTCGGGATCCCCCAATTTGCCGAGGTTTTTCCGGAGAACTATAAACAGGACTGGCGCAGCCTGCCTCGTGAAATACCCGACAGCTTTGTAAGAGAGTTTGGAGAATGGTGTCATGAAAATGGCGTGAAGGGCAAGTACAGCATCGTGCCTTATCCCGCCTGTACCGGATGGGTAAACCGGTTTATCCCGGGTTGGTCCAAAAGCGAACTCCAGGACAGCCTCCAGTTGGTGCGAGACCTGATGATGCCTGACTGGGACATCCACCCCGAAATGATCAGCCACACCCGCGCCATAGATATTAAAACCGGCCGGCCTTTTCCCACGGCCAGTGCCGATTTTATGGAAAACTGGGGATTTAGCCAGACAAAAAGTGCTGATGAACTGGCGGCCTATCAGGCCTATGCACTGCAAATATTAAAAGACGTGGGGTTGCCCTGTGAGGGGATTACCACACCCGGCGGATACGGTAGCCAAAACCGGGACAACCTGGCACGTGGAACCATGGAAGCCGTGCGCGATGTGTTTGGTGCAGAAGTACCCCACTACTTCCGCGACCTGTTCACTGAAAAAGGGAAGAGTGTGGCCCCTGTTGTTAAACTGGCCTCCGACCTGGATAGCAACGACCCCAAATGTGTGGTGTCGGTGATTGGCTGTACCGGCGACTGGTTTGGCGGCTGGGATGGCCTCACACCGGGAGATGCTGACAAATTTATTACCGAAGACCTGAGTTCAGGGCGTATGGTTGACGTGATAGAAAGTGGCGAACCGGCCATCATGGTTTGCCACTGGCCGGGCATTTATTATAACGGGGAAAAGAAAGGATTTAATATTTTTAAAACTGTTGTCAGTCGCCTCCATAAAAAGTACGACCACCTGTTGTGGATGAAAAACAGTGAAATAGCCCGCTATTGGGCAGCTAAAGAATTAACTGCTTTTACTTCTTCAAAAGGCAAAATAAGTATAAAGGCGCCATTCGGAACACCTCGATTTACCATCCGGGTTACGGATAAGGTACGTCAGCCCCGAATGGTGCATAATGGTGAAACTACACCCTTGCAACGCATAAGTGATGGAAAAGCCTTAAAGGCCAACACCTGGTATAAGGACGGGAGCAGTACTGTTTTGAGTTTTGATCTGGCCAAAGGGGCGAGTGAGCTGTTGCTTTGACAGGGAGCGGACGTATCAGGGCCTTGTTTCCGCAATGAAAATTATTGCTATTTAATCCCTCCAAAAGCGCCAAAACACATATTCTTGTGAAGAATTTCAACACTTTTAAACCCTACTTTTTTCATAAGGTCTAATTGATAATTCATCGACCTTGGTGAATCTTCTTTTGCCACATACGCCAAAACTTTTTCCCGATAATCTTTCCCGCCCAATTCTTCCAGATATTCACCATACCTCTCCCAGGTATAATCGTTCAGTGGTTCAGTATCCTGTGTTATCAAATCTGAAATCATTAGGCAACCTCCGGGTTTGAGCAGCTTAAAAAGTTTTTTGAAGGTGTTTTCCCAGTCCTGATCTGCTCTTAGGTGGTGTAGTACGGCGCCCGCTAAAATAATGTGGAAGTGATTTTCTTTTAGCACGGCTTCACGGATATCCCCTTGTATAATTTCAACATTTTTAGTTGTCTGTGCTGATACCCTTTCGAAGGCTTTGTTTAGCATGGGCTTACTCAGATCTACCAACGTACAATTCAGGTTTGGAATTTTTGAAAGCATCTGGATTGAATAATTTCCTGCCCCACAACCTACGTCCAACAAATTTTCAGCATGGGGAACAATCCTTTTGGATGCCTCAGTAATAAGCTCCAGGGAAATTTTAGCATCAATTGTCGATAGTTGCCCGGTATCAAGATTTGAGAACCGTTCAACATCATGGTCAAACCGTTCTCTTATTTCTGCTATGGTTGATTTATTCATTTTATCAATTCATTTGTTGCTATGGGTTGTATGTCGTTTATTTATGTTGTACTTAAACTCTAACACTTTCAAATTCCACAATGTTAAAGTCTGTATTGCTGTGATGTTACCATGATCAGAGCTAACGACAAGCTGGTCTTTAAATGACTTGATGTACTTAGTCCACAGGTTTCCTTTAGCGTCATTTAGTAAAAAATAAAAGCCACTATCTCCAATTTTTCTTCCTGAAGATTTTAAAATAAGTTCTCCACTCTTTCCTACACTTGGTTTCAATATAACAGTTGCGTTTCCATTGGGTAATGGAAAAACAGCTTTTATGCACGTCTGTCCATCCGGAATTATACAAGTTTCATAAACACCAGAATAAACCACTTTTTCCGAGTTATTAATAGTTCTGAGCCAAATAGTTCGTTTTAATTCTTTAGTCTTTTTATCAACCAAGTGTATTATTTCACTTTTTAAAGTCGTAGAGTTCTTGTTGTTTCCCATCGGTAGGTTTAGCTGTTCAATTCTATTGCTAAATAATATTTTCAATAAGCCTCCGAAAGCTTTAAAAAATGGATTCCACTTAACTTTTAAATCAAATTCATAACTGCTTGTGGATTCATAAAAGTCAATTACATTTTCGGATAAGCAGTTAAGTTCTTGATTTGATAAGTTTAGTTGATTTATTGACCTTATTAAACCTCTTTCACGTTCATTTTTATAGATTTCTAAGTGTTCATTTAGTGTTAACTGCTTAATAAATTTTAGACCAATTCCTTTAGGCTTACCAAAAGGACCTATTAACCACTCGTTTTGATGTGGGATAATCTTTTTACCAAATAGGATAACCCATTGTTGTGTTATCCAATCTTGAAAATTTTGTCTTAAAGTTGCAACTCCCATAAACTAATAATAATTCATTTCAATTTTGGGAGATAGCTTTCTTTTCCTTTCCAGGTTCCAAATTCAGAAAGTGGTTTAAATCGTAATGTTGTGAATTCAAAATGAAAATTCTTTCGTTCCCTTTCTTTCATGGCATTTGAATGTCTTTTTGGTTTAGGCATTATGCTATGACCATGAACCATTTCAGTCATTTCTTTTTCTGTTTTCCAAATTGAAAAGGTGGAAACTGTATTGGGAAATCTAAAGGAAGCTAATGAAAATAAAGTTCCTGAGTGGTCACGAACTAATTTCTCAACGGGTCTTCCCCAATGTATAAATCTTGGAACAGCCAAGGGTTTCATTCTTGCAATTGTCACTGCAACAACTGGTGATAACGGGCTTTCTAATTTTGCTTTCTGTTCAGGTATATTAAATCCACTTATTTTCCCCCATTCTCGCATAAAAGCTAATCGTATGTGCCACCCTTTAGTCAATATTTTTCCAAATTTTTCTTTTTTCAAGTAGTTTTCAATAGCTTCCTCATTTTCCCATTGTGCAAAAATAGCGACTTGATTTATAAGAAATCGAGAAGGAGATAGGATTGGAGAGCCTAAGGTCATTGCTGTCATATATTCAGAATGAATTAGACCATTCGTATTCTTATGAATTGGGTCTGAAAATAATCCTTTTATCGCTAACTTCAATGGTATTTTAACTAGATGATAAGAGAATATGCACATATTATTTCTATTGTAAAATAGTAAGTTCTGCCGCGATTCTTAAATAATTACAACGGTCTTATATATGAAAAGTAGCGGATTTTAAGCTCGAACCTTTCGGTTTATTGCTGACCTTTGTTTAAGCACTTAATCAGTTCTTTTTTTATAAACGTTTTGTGTGCCCGGCATGGCAGACTACCGAAAGGTAGTCAGATATTCTAAAGGGTGCAAGTTCCTGAAGGCAGGTCTGAAGGCAGGCCTGACAGGCAAGCCTGCCTGAACTGCGGTTCTGATGTGCTCGGGACGGCAGGCAGGGAAACGAGACTACAAAATCCGGCTCTAATCACCCTTACCCGATTGTGCATGTATCCCGTTTTAAGCAGTTATTTTTTTTAACATTCCTCTAAAAATAAACCCATGAAACGGGAGTACCGAATACCAATAAATTCGTCCAACAACACCCAACGGCCTAAACGTGGCTGTTTGAACAACCTTTCCGGATTCTAATTTAAATTCAAGCCAGGCTTCTCCAGGGAGTTTCATTTCCGCAAAGAGCAGAAGCCTTCCCTCCTCTTTATTGGCATAGAGCACTCTCCAAAAATCGAGTGCATCCCCGGTTTGTAAGGTATCTTTTGTTTTTCGCCCTCTTCGCAATCCTACACCACCAAATAGTCTATCCAGAAAGCCTCTCACTTTCCATAGCCAGTTCCCATAATACCATCCCGTTTCACCTCCAATGCTCCAAATTCGTTGAATGCTATTTTCCTGGTTTTGATAATCTCTTTTCCGTTCATCTTTATAACAGCCAAAGGAGGGAACTTTGATAAAATCGGAAATGTCCATGTCCATACCACTGCTGGCATAAGCGTCTTTCCAACTTGAAACAATTTCGTTGCTTTCTATTTTGTTAAAGGCTTTTTCAAGAGCTGTAGCATAGCCTTTGGGTTCTATTCCTAAAATTGTATTGAGTTCCCAATTGCGACAAACAACCTCAATTTTCATACTATGAACCAGCGATACAGCCAGTTTATATGAGGTAGAGGTTACAAAATACAACCAGTAAGAAGATAACCTGGGGGTCATTACTGGCACGATAAATATCCTGCGCTTTAAATTACGTGCTTGCGCAAACCCTAAAAGCATTTCTTTATAAGAAAGAATATCCGAACCCCCGATATCAAAGTTGTTACTGTAGGTTTTCGGGTTAAATATAGATTTAGACAAAAAGGAAATGACATCTGAAATTCCAATGGGTTGACACCTTGTATTAAGCCATTTGGGGGTAATCATTACCGGTAATTTCTCTACCAGATCTCTTATTATTTCAAAGGAAGCGCTTCCCGAACCAATTATAATTCCTGCCCGCAGGGCCGTAAAGTTGTATTGTCCGTTCTTCAGTTCGTGTTCTACATTTTTACGTGACGATAAATGTTCGGAAAGGTTGGTCTCGTTTACTATGCCGCTTAAATATACTACATGCTGCACCGTAGTTGCTGCCAGTGCATTCCTGAAATTAATAGCGGATTGATGCTCCAGTGATTTGTAGTCTGATGATGCAGACATGGAATGGACTAAATAATATGCTCCATCAATATCTTTTGGAATGTTGCCTAAAGTTGCTTCATCCAGAAGGTCTAATTTGATGATCGAGATTTTTTGCTTTAATGATTCCGGAGGTTCAAACCTATTGAGGTCTCTGACACAACAAACGACCTCATGACCAGCTTCCACCAAAACTGGAAGTAGACGTTTGCCAATATACCCGGTTGCTCCGGTCAAAAGTATTTTCATTTGTGTTGCATTAACTTACTCATTTTTTGAAGGGAATTCTTCAAATAACCTACTCAGCATCCCGGTTCTGTAGTCGAATATTTCTTTCAGCTTTTGTTTGATGACAAGGGCATTAGCCACATTCCCCAGTATCCCAAAGGGAGGCTTATAACTGAT
>JAOUKJ010000612.1 GCA_029882675.1 Cyclobacteriaceae bacterium | reverse complement strand
ACCGTCTTTATGGTTAATATGAACACCTTTTAGTACGTCAGTCTTATCAAGTACCATTTTCTTCCAGGCCTCTGTATCACGGTCTATGGATACATATAAAATAATAAAATTCGAAGACCCTTCAAATCGCTCATTCAGTTGCTGGGAATAAGGGAATTCTTTTATACACGGCCCACACCAGGTGGCCCACACGTCAACATAAACGATTTTGCCTTTATAATTGCTCAGGGAGTCCCATTTTCCCTTTATGGTCAGGCCTTTAATTTCCGGGGCTTCATTTCCCTTGGAAAGGGTCATCAACTTTTCATACTGTACTGCTAAAAACCTTGAATAGTCAGAAGCGGGATATGTCTTGTTGAAATTATCGTATGCTTTTAGCACCGAAGAGTCCAATCCTGCGTTGGTCATCCAGTGCTGAACGTTTTTGGCTTTTAAAAATTCTTCAATTTCATGAGGGTGCTTTTGCGCTGAAATTTTCTTTTCAATCAATGTTACCGCCTCATGTTTTATTGTATCCCAAGAATCAGGGGACCTGTTTGATACAATTGGTGTAATGAGTCTGTTGTACATGTAAAGCATCATAAGCATTCCGAACTCAGGTACATTGTATGTGATATATATTGGATCGGAGGGAATGTCGTTTTCAATGTAGAAAGAGGAGGGTACTTCAGCGTTGTTAATGGACGGGTAATTGAAGAAATAATTTTCTTTATATGCCGCTAAAGTCAGTGTATTCAATTTGTTAAAAAGGTCGTACTGTTCGTCAGGGAATTCAAAACGCTTTGTATTTTTCAGGAAATAATTTTCCAATACCTTTTCCAGGTCTGAGATCCTTTCTGTAAATTCCTCCAACCCGACTTGCATTATATTTTTTCCCTCCAAATTCAAAATGGAATCGCGAAGATGAGCCACTCCTGCCAAATAATTGTTTTGTTGCGAACCTTTGCCCTCAAAGTAAAGCCTTCTTGTACCTTGAGCTTTCTTTACCGAAATGTTTAAATCATAATCATTCTCCAGGTACAATGTCTGTCTGTTTTCACCTATGGTGATGATGGCCAATGTGGGTTTGTCAATCAAAAGCCCCAGGGTGTCTGAGCCCTGTTCGATTTTAGCAAGTGTGGAATCGACCATGCTGAATATGTTCACCGAAAATATTCGGGCATTTGAAGCGTCATCTTCTGTTAACCCTGATATGATGATTCGGGCCGTGTTTTGTTCTTCCTTTTCGACAGGTTGAGAACAAGCATTAAGCACGACAAACAAAACCAAAATACAGCCGATAGCTGATAAACCATTATACTTATTCATGATAAAAGCAATTATAGACAATTGATACTACAGACATAATTTAAACAATTTTAAATAAAATCAAACTATGTTGCCCAACTGGTCAATAACGTGATATGGTTTGCATATATTACCTTAAAGTAGAAATTTATTAATAAATTGACTTTCTTTTGTCTAAAGGGTCTGAAAAGGAAGCCCAGTAATTTATAGACGAAGTCGAAGAAATAGAACATATGGAATTCCCCCTGCACATAGGCTTCGGCCCACTCAAAATCAGCGCACATCTTTTGTTTGAAACACTGGCCTTTGTCATTGGCTTCCGGTATTTCCTCCATCTGCGGAAAAAAAAACCGGGGCCCATCTCCGAGTCCAACAGGGTATGGATCCTCATCGGGGCGGCCTTTGGGGCGTTTTTCTTTTCCCGGCTCATTGGTGCGCTGGAAGGTCCTGTGCAATGGGCTCTGGCCAACAATCCATGGTTGTACTTCTTCGCCAACAAGACCATAGTGGGCGGCCTGGCCGGCGGACTACTGGCTGTGGAGGTGACCAAATACTTTATCGGCGAGAAAAGCTCTTCCGGTGACCTGTTTACCTTCCCGCTTGTCCTGGCTATGATCATCGGACGGGTGGGTTGCTTTACCCAGGGGGTGTATGAGCAAACTTATGGGATAGAAACCACCGTCCCCTGGGCGCTCGATCTTGGCGACGGTCTGCTGAGACACCCGGTGGCCCTGTATGAGATCGCCTTTTTGCTGGTACTGTGGTGGTTGTTACAAAACGTTTCCAATAAATACCCCCTGAAAAACGGGATGCTCTTTCAGTTTTTTATGATCGGGTATTTTGCGTTCCGTTTCCTGCTGGATTTTATCAAACCGGGTTTTAGGTATGATTTTATAAACCTTTCTACCATCCAACTGGCATGCCTGCTTGTGCTTTTTTATTATTCTAAGACAATATTTTATATTTTTACAAAAAAAGAAAAACTAAAACGGGCCCACTGAGTCAGGAGAAATTTTATTTATACTTGTCTCTTTATCTCATGTCTCATATCTAAAATCTCATATCTCAACAATTGAATCCCTACATCTATTACGACCATACGCTCAGCCTCTGCAACGAGTGCCTAAAAACCATTTCGGCCAAAATCATTTTTGAAGAGGATAAAGTATTCCTTCTGAAAAGATGCAAAGACCACGGCATACAGAAGGTACTCATAGCGGATGACATCGAATATTACCGGCAGATCAGGAATTACAATAAGGCATCGGACTATCCCAAACAGCCGCACACTGAAATCCTCAACGGCTGTCCGCACGACTGTGGCCTGTGTCCCGACCATGAGCAGCACTCCTGTCTCACTCTGGTGGAAGTGACTGACCGTTGCAACCTCACCTGTCCTACCTGCT
>JAOUKJ010000611.1 GCA_029882675.1 Cyclobacteriaceae bacterium | reverse complement strand
TGCCTGCGGGAAACTGAGCGGACAGACTTGATTGAAGGGCTTTCGCAGGAACAGCGATTTTTCATCTCATTGGGTAGGTTATATGCAGTTAAGCATGCCGAAGAAGTGCCAGATAACTTTATGCTAAGTGAAGGCATAGATGCCGGTGCGACTGTTGTAAATGGCGTTTTGACTCAGGTGAACGCTTTTCGAAAAGTTTTTAGTATTATCTCAGCTGATTCAGCGATTGTGAATGGAGGTTCAAATGTGGAAATATGGTAAATCAGGTTGATCATATTGACCTGACCGGAGTCCTGATTTTTGGTACTTTTGGAATGACACTCCTGCTCATTTCTGTAGTACTTATGGTTGTGCTGTTTCAGCGCAAGAGCTATCGCGCACAACTTAGACTTCGTGAACTGGAGTCTGCCCATCAGACTCAACTTTTGCATGCTTCGGTCGAATCACAGGAAAAAGAAAGGGCGCGTATCGCGCGTGATTTGCATGATGATGTGAATTCTATGTTGACCATGGCCAAACTGGATCTGGAAAGTTGTTTGGGATTGGTGAACAATAACCTTGAAGCCAAGAAAATATTGACCCGGGTTACCGGGGTTTTAATGGACTCTACCGATACCATCCGGCAATTATCTCATGATCTGATGCCAGGGTCTATGGAATACCTTGGGCTGGCAAAAACCATTAAAGAAAAGTGTAACATTATAAATGAAGCCCGGATAGGGGTGAAAATTGTTTTCAGGCAACTGGGGCAGGAGAAGCGTTTGGAACAAAAAGTGGAACTGGGATTATACCGCATTGTTCAGGAATTACTGAACAATGCTTTGAAGCATGCAGACGCCCATCGAATTGAAATCAATATGGAATGGCATAACGATGTGTTGGAATTAAATGTTTTGGACAACGGTAAGGGCTTTAATTATGATATGGCTGTGATGACTTCCGGCATTGGTTTAAAGAGCCTGGAAACAAGGGCGAAGATCATAGGAGCTATCATGACATTTGATACGGTAGATGAAGGGGGTACATTAGTGCAGGTGAAAATTGGTGTGCCCAAAAATAAGGAATCGGAATTGTTACCGATGTAGTTCATCATTAAATGAGTGAATGATTATCAACAATATGATCATTTTTTTGTTTCCGGATCACCTAAAATCCGCAAGCGTATTTTAGGTATTAAAGAAAAATATATTTTTTATGGTGCACTGAAATAAGTGAATAAGCTTTTGATTAAAAACAACGTATTCGGTTCTGTTTAAAACATTATTTAATATTTAAGAAAGCCGTCTGCGGATTTAAGGGATTAAATAAATGCCATGATGATGAAAATAAACTACGCTATCTTTTTGCTGATATTATGTTCGTTTGGGACGACCACAGTGCCGGATGAAGAATTATTTTATGCGATTGATAAAGACATGCCTTTCCTGACTGAATTTTATAAAGTGCGGCATAAAAGCCCGGAACTTTCCCTCGAAGAAAAAAACACCAGCAAGGCACTCGCCGATGAATTGCGTAAGATAGGATTTGAAGTTACTGAAAATTTTGGGGGTTATGGTATTGTGGGGATTTATAAAAATGGAAAGGGTCCCCGAATATTGTATCGCACAGACATGGATGCATTACCCATGTATGAAAAGACAAACCTGGATTATGCCAGTGAGGTGACTACTGAATATAATGGTGCCACAGCCGGCACTATGCACTCCTGTGGACACGATATACATATGACTACCTGGCTGGGTACCGCTCGGGCTATGGTAGAGGTGAAAAATTCATGGAAGGGGACGCTCATGTTGATCGGTCAGCCCGCTGAGGAAATAGGCGCCGGAGCCAGGCTTATGCTTGATGCCGGGTTATATACAAAATTCGGGGTGCCCGACTACGGTATCGGGCTGCACTCCAGTCCTACAATACCTGCCGGCCAGGTGGGTTTTGGAAAGGGAAATACCATGGCAAATACCGAAAGCATAGACATAAAAGTATTTGGCAAGGGCGGTCATGGTGCCTCACCACATATGGCCATTGATCCGGTGGTAATAGCCAGCATGATTGTGATGGATCTCCAGACTATTGTGAGTAGAAATATCATCCCTACTGAGCCTGCTGTGATTACTGTAGGGGCCATTCAGGGCGGAATAAAACATAATATTATTCCCGATGAAGTAGTGTTGAAACTTACCGTTAGGACATATTCAGAAGAAACCAGACTTTATGTGCATAAAAGAATCAGGGAAATATCACGCGGTGTGGCCATCGCTGCCGGGCTTTCAAATGATAAATTGCCGGAGGTGATTATTCCTGAAGAGTTTACACCTGCAAATTATAATAACCCCGAACTGGTGGACAAACTCGTGGCCTCGGCCCAAAGGGTACTGGGAAGTGATCATGTAGTAGGGGCCGAACGCCAGATGGTGGGAGAAGATTTTTCCAGGTATGGAAAGACCGAACATCAGGTGCCAACCGTACTGTACTGGCTGGGAACCGTGCCTGAAGAGAGAATGAAATCAGGAGACCTTCCTGGCCTGCATTCACCGTTTTACTACCCAGAACCTGAGCTGAGTATCAAGACCGGAGTGACAGTGACCTCACAGGCGCTCATTGATTTGTTTAATGGCGGATAGTCCGGCGGCTACCGTTTTGTTGTTAACATTTCTGAAATATCGGCCAATTTAATATTTATGAATTTTGGCCATT
>JAOUKJ010000092.1 GCA_029882675.1 Cyclobacteriaceae bacterium | reverse complement strand
TGGAGGAACAATCACTGCTGTGATCAGTTCTGATTCTTTTAGAATGGTCTCGTTGCGAATATTTTGCAAGGGTTCGATAAAGAATTTATCCATCTCCACCTCTTTCTTCTCTCCATTTTTATCGACGATCTCCACCCGGGCACCGAAGGCCATCAGGGCAGTAGCTACCGAACTGGAGTGTACGCTCACGCAACTGCCATTGCGCATAATGGAGTGGTACTGATTTTCTCCATGACGGGCAAAGCAACGATCGCCATCTTTGCGCAGGCATTTATGGTCTATCGATCTGAAGTACCAGCATCGCGTACGTTGGGCCAGGTTACCACCCAGTGTTGCCATGTTGCGCAATTGGGGGGTTGCTGCTGCTGCCGTTGCCTGATGTATAGCCAGATAATTGGCTTTAATATCGGCATGGCCCTCCATTTCTGACAGGGTGGCATTGGCACCTATTCGCAGGCCTTTTTTGGGATCGTAAGTGATGCCATTGAGGTCTTTTATATTTCTAATATTGACCACACGGGCCGGAACCACCAATCCTTCTTTAATGAAGTCGAGGACATCAGTGCCCCCTGACTTGATGATTGTAGCAACGCCCGGGTCTCTTGTCAAAGCGGCAGAAACGGTAGTGTCGGCCTGTCTCAGGGCTTCATCTACGGTCTTTGCATCATACCAGCTAAATTTATTCATCTTACTTTCTTTTAAGCTTTATTTAATGCGGCTAATACTTTTGCCGGAGTAATGGGGAGTTCCTTAATACGTACGCCAATGGCATTATATACGGCGTTGGCCACGGCCACAGCTGTAGATATATTGGCGGGTTCTCCGATACCATAGGCATCAGTATTGCTTCTTGCCGGATATTCTTCCACGATTATATTTTCAATTTCCGGTGTTTCAAAAGACATTGGCAGTTTATACTGGTGCAGGTTTTTGTTTACCTGCTGTCCTGTGGCCTTGTCCATAATACGATCTTCGTACAGGGCGTAGGCAATGCCTTGTATTACACCGCCATTGATCTGGCTTTCGATTTGCTTTGGATTGAGTGGTCGGCCGCAACTATGGGCAGCCACAATTTTGTCCACCTGAATAAATCCGGTTTCGGTGTCTACCGAAACCTCTGCAAATTGTACGGATCCAAGTTCGCCATGTGCAATGGTGCCGTAGGCAAACCCTTCGTAATCATCAGCACGGCTACCTGAAGCACTGATTTGCTCGTAACGCATCTTGCGCAGGGCCTCTTTAAAAGGTACTTTTTTAGCCGCGTCTTTTTTAGATACGATCTGACCATTTTCAGCTACCAGGTCGGAAGCATCAGCTCCCAGGTTTTTAGCTACCTGATCAAACAATTTGAGTTTTAACTGATATGCAGCGCTTCTTGCCGCAGGTGTAATGGATCCTGTAGCAATACTACCACCGGATGAAGGTCCATCAGGAAAAGCGGTATCACCGATAGATACGGTTATATCTTCTGCCTGCAGGCCAAGTTCTTCAGCCACTACCTGTGCCATAATGGTTTTTGTGCCTGTACCGATGTCCTGCACACTGGATCGAACCTCTACGCCGCCATCGCGGTAAGCTCTAACTTCAGCCGTAGAGTCGATATGTACAATTCGTGGCCAATGACCCTGAGCCATCCCCAGCCCTTTCTTCACAGTCCCGGTGTCTGAATTGGCCTTTTTCCTGCGTGCCCAGTTAAATTTTTCCGCGCCACGTTTCCGTTCTACTTTTCTGATCTCACTGGGATCTATTTTATCGCGTAACTTCAAGGGATCCATGCCGAGTTTTTCAGCAAGTTCATCGATCAGCGACTCCAGCCCAAAGGCGCCTTGTACATTGCCCGGGGCCCTCCATGCTGCTCCGGGGCTGGCATGGGTGAGTACATCATATTGTTCAGTAGTGAAGTTGGGACAGGTGTACATGGCTTCGGCGATATGTCCAACACCGGCGCCAAGAGAAACTCCGCCGGTGCCATGGGAACGTTGATACATTGCCACAAGCTCACCATTCTTTTTGGCCCCAAGCTTATAATACTGAATGGAATTAGGCCTGTTGCCTCCTGAAATATGCTCTTCTTGTCTATCGAGCATGAGTTTTACAGGGCGACCTGTTTTCTTTGAGAGGTGACCTGCCATAAGACCAAAGTCACCTGCACTGTGTTTAGATCCAAAACCACCACCCATAAATTCACAAATTACCCGAACCTGGCTTTTATTCAGGTTAAAGTGGTTGGCAAATTCATTACGAACTCCTTTGGTACTTTGTGTGGAGGCATATATGGTGATGTTGTCGGGTTTCCAATCAACTACGCAACCGTGAGTTTCCAGACTGCTATGTGTATGTACCTGGGTGCGGTATGTGTTTTCAAGGATAATATCGGCGCCAGCAAAACCTTTTTCAAGATCACCCCGGGGTCCGCCACCACGTGAGGGGCCACGTACATTTCCGTTCAACCCTAAGCCGGATTCCGAACCACCACCGCCATCCGTTTCCTGTTGATCGACAGGGGCATCATAAACCAACGGTGATTCCGGTTTTTGTGCTTCTTCCAGATCAACGACAAAGGGTTTTGTATCGTAAATTACTTTTATCAGTTTAACGGCCTCTATGGCAGTTGGCATATCTACGGCTGCCACGCCTGCTACAGGTTGACCGGCATATTTAATTTCAGGAAATTCGCCCGGGCCGCTTTCATCGCCATCATGTTTATGGTGTGTAATCACATGAACACCATATACGCCGGGGTGCCTTTCAGCGGCACTGGTATCGATAGACCGGATAGTCGCATTGGGGTGAGGAGCACGTAGAAATTTTCCGATGAGCATGCCGCTGAGTTGAATATCAGCAGTATATTTTGCCGCACCGGTCACCTTTGCCAGGGCATCAGTTCTTCTTACACTTTTCCCAACAACTTTTAGTTTATCATTTATTGGCCACGCTGGTGGCTCGTCTGCCGGAACTACCCTTTCAATTTCCGTGAGGTTGTGCCCCGGGATACCATAAGGTAATTTAAGTTTTTTCTCTTCCATGATTTAGTTCTTTAGCTCATTTTTTTTGCTGCTTCCAAAGTGGCCTTAAACACATGGGGATAAGTGCCACAACGGCACAAGTTACCACGTGTGGCATTTTTCACATCTGCCAGTGAAGGGTTTTTATTTGTTTCCAGCAGGTGAGCTGCGCTCATGACCATACCAGGTGTACAAAAACCGCACATAGAAGCATCATGTTCAATAAAGGCCTCTTGTACAGGGTGTAATTTACCGTCTTTGGCCAGGCCTTCAACCGTTGTTACTTCACTATCGCCTACTTCCAATGCAAGGGTGGAACATGAATTTACAGGTATGTTGTCTACCCATACCGTGCAGGCGGAACAAGATCCCCTGTCACATACCACTTTGGTGCCTGTGAGCCCCAGTTTTTCACGTAGCGTATACGCTAAGGTGTCTCTGGGTTCTACCAAGGCAGAATGCATTTTGCCATTCACCTTTAGCCTGATAACTACCCCTTCGATACCCACTTCTTCTCCGGCTGCAATTGTCTCTTTGTCTTTGCCCAGCAATCCACTCTGGAGCATAACTGTGCCGGCCGTAGTAAGCCCTGCTCCTTTTAAAAAGCCTCTTCGGCTTATTCCCGTGTTTTTCTGAGATTCATTTGTGTTATCTTCTTTCATTTTTTGTATGTTGAAAAGATGAAGCTATAAATCTAATAAATAGATATTATACTAAGCAAAAATTCGATATGAATTTGCTGAATTTTTAAAATTGTTGCGATGAGGAATGAAAATAATAATGAATTGCCACGCTAAAAAAAAAATGTGACAGCCTAGTCAAGCGATATGTCCCATTTATTTTCCACCAGCTCAAAATACATCTCCAGACAAATCCACGCATCGGTGGCCGCATACTTAAGTTGCTTGTCAGAGAGCCTTTCTTCTTCCCAGTTGGATACCTGTGCAGATTTTGAAATACGTTTACTTAAAATGATGGCAGCCAGTTTTCGCAAGCCATTACTTTGTATGCCCAGGTCTTTTACCGTTTTCTCAAAAGAAACAAATCCCTGCGGTGTAAAAGGTTTGTATCTGTTCAGTGCGATCAGGTCATCATCGATTGCAATGCCCAGTTTTTTTATTTTGGGATCTTCAAAAAGTGAGATCATCCCTTCACCAATACCCGACATAAATACGCGAAATAGCCAGGCATCAGTTCGTGTAGCCAACTGTACCAAGGCCACCTCATGCGTTACCCCCTTTTTAAAGGTGGGCTTGGTTTCCGTGTCAAATCCCAGCACCTCTTCATTCAGCAATGCTTTAATTACCTTTTCCTGCTTTTCCAGGGTGTTCACCACGTGTATCTTTCCTTCGAAAGAAACCAATGGTAAAGGCATAATCTCCTCATTGGATATGGTTTCTTTAAACGCCATCACTATTCTTCACTTTTATTAACAACAATATCATTTTTATTTAGTTTGCGTATACGGACATTGAAAAATCCATAGGCCATCGTCATCAACGGACTGATCAGGTTGAAAAAACAATACATAAAATATTCGCCTGTGGCCACGCCCAATACACTGGACTGGTAAGCTCCGCAGGTATTCCAGGGGATCAGCACAGAAGTCACTGTTCCGCTGTCTTCCAGTGTACGACTCAGGTTTTCAGGCGCAAGGCCACGTTCTTTAAAGGTAGAACGGAACATCCTGCCGGGAACCACGATGGCTATATATTGGTCTGATGCCGTAGCATTAAAAACAAAGCATGTTCCCGCCGTGGCGGCAATCAGCGATCCGGTAGACCTGGCCAACCTGATAATGGATTCAGCTATTTTTTTCAACATGCCACTCATCTCCAATACCCCGCCAAAGATCATGGCACACAGGATGAGCCATATTGTACTTAACATCCCCTGCATACCTGAGGCATTGAGGAGCTTATCTACCGATGCGACTCCTGTGGTAAAGTTGATTTCAGTAAACATAGCGGTGACAATGGCTTTGTAGCTACCCGTAAGATCATTGCTGCCCCCGATCTCTTTTACAATGTCAGGCTGAAAGACCAGTGCAAAAACACCACCCAGCAAGGTGCCAATAAATATAGCGGGTAAAGCTGCCATACGCCTGACGATAAAAAAGATGACTGTTGCAGGCACCAGAAACAACCAGGGGGTCATGTGAAATTTGGCACTGATCATTTGTTGTGTCTGATTAACAGCATCTACACTTCCATTGCCATCAATGGTAAAACCCCAGATGAAAAAGATGAGAAGGGTGATGAGAAAGGAAGGTGCGGTGGTGTAGACCATATACCGGATGTGGGTAAACAGGTCAGTGCCTGCCATTGCCGGGGCCAGGTTGGTGGTGTCAGAGAGGGGTGACATTTTGTCACCGAAATAGGCTCCGGAGATCACCGCGCCGGCAACAACACCGTCGTCAATACCCAGAGCTCGTCCTATCCCAATCAGTGCTACACCTATGGTGGCTGCTGTAGACCAGGAACTGCCAGTGGCGAGTGACACAATTGCGCTTACCAGGGCCGCTGCAAACAGAAAAATGGTCGGATTGAGAATGTCCAGCCCATAATAAATCATGGCGGGCACGACTCCGCTAAGCATCCAGGTGCCCGCTAATGCACCGATCATTAATAAGATAAGTATGGCAGCCATGGCTGAGTTGATACTTTTCACGATTCCCTTCAGCACTTCCTCCCAGGTATGACCCAGTCGGACAGCGATCACGGTACCCAGGGCTGCGGTCAAAATCAATGCAATCTGGTTGGGGCCGTAAGAGGCGTTGTCACTGAAGATCAGTACATTGGAAAATAAGAGGAAAACAAGGAACAAAACAGGGGTCAGGGCAAGTAATAAAGGAGGTGTTTTTTTTGTATTGTCCATGCAATCCGGGATGAGGTGTCAATTAAAGGGGCTAAAATAAATAAAATATCAGACACCACCTTTAGAAACATGATAAACTACGCCTCTTTCTTTCAGGTAATCAACGATAAAGTGAAAGTTATCAGGATCTTCGCCCAGGTATTCAGGAGGATGTACACCGGGTTTATTAAACTGATCAGCAGAGATAAGGTGTACGACCGCATTGCAGGTATAACCGGTGGTGCGAGCCATGGATGAAATGCCTGTTTCTTGATGAAAAACATCGTGGAGGTTGTATTCATATTGCACTTCTGCTCCATTTTCATTGCCGGAAATTTTTATTCGCATCACTGTAAACTCTTGTTCTCCGGGTTTAAGTTTCCACATGGGGAATAACAGTTTTGATGTGAGCTCGATTGGCTTTATTTGCTGACCATTTACTTCAATGGGTTTATCGGAGAAGAAACCTGTTTCGCGCAATACCCTGAGGTATTCGATGGTGCCGGGATAGCGCAGGGTCTTTTCAATCATGTTAGGAATGTGTGGCATGGTTTTGATCAGACTACGCAGACCATCTGAGTTCCAGGATTCCAGGGTGCCGGCTTTTTCGAAATGCACGAGTTCCGGGTCAGAAAGTGCTTCGCGTACGACTTCTCGGCTGTTTTGTACGTACCTTGCCGGACGGGTATATTCTTCAATGACATCAATAGGGGAAAAGACCGCCTTATATTCCCAGGGCCATTCCCGCACCAGGGGAAGCCCACCAACCAGGCATTCATAGTCTGTCACCTCCATGGCCTGGTTGTGATATCCCAAAATGATGTTGCCCATGCCCGGCGCAACACCACAGTCAACCACGGCACATACTTTTTTTTCTTTTGCTAGTTGGTCAAGTTCCAGCGGATCTTCCGGAAAGAAGGAAATGTCGACAATATTTTTGCCTGCTTCGATCACTGCTTTCACTGTATTGTATCCCATGAAACCGGGTACGGCGCCCACGACCAGGTCATATTCTTTTACAAGGTCTTTAAGTACCATCGTATTGGACAGGTCGGCTTGTTTGGTTTTGATGGAATGTGCGGAAAGAGGTTTCAGCGCGGCTTCGTTGATGTCTGCTGACGTTACCTCAAAGGCACCGGCCAGATCTTTGGCAATAGCCGAACCCACCAATCCCGCACCAAGAACAATTATTTTCATTTTCTAATTATTTTACAGTTTATAAGGCCCCAAAGTAAACGAAATGGCAGGCAGGATGCAATGAGACAATTGTACTTTTATTTGCAATCAGGTCATCGGACTCTTCCAGGCATTTTCATTTTTTGGTTTGCGTCCAGACTGTTAATCCCGCTAAATTCTTCTCCGCTTTACCCCGGCTAATGAGTAGAAGAGAGGCTGTAACCGCCACGGCAAACATACCCAGATGACCTAAAAAGGAGGTGTAATAAAGGTCGAAGGGTACAGCCATCCATTGGGGCAACAGTCCGCCACTGGCCAGTACTACCCATAGGGAAAATGAAAAGGTTGCTCCAAGAGCCAGCCAAACGGCCAGGGTATTTTTCAGTGTTGTAAAGAATCCAAACATATAAAGCCCGAAAATACCTGCGGCTGCAAAGCCCAACAGGATAGTATAAGTGTCCTGGAGGGTCTTAGTCTTTGCTTCAATGAGAACCACCGCTCCACCCACCATGATTAGAGAGGCAGCGGTGGCTATAGCCCGGGCCATGTTCAGGTAATGTTTATCTTCTCGCCCTTTCGCCAGGTGGCGACGGTAGATGTCATGGATTCCTACCGTAGAAATGGCGTTAATGCTGGAATCAAGTGATGACATGGCGGCTGCCAGCGCCGCCGAGATGATCAGGCCGGTAACACCGGAAGGTAAATGATGAATGATAAAAAATGGCAGAACCTGTTCAGCTTTGCGTGTGCCATCCAGCATTTCAGTGGCCTCTGTTGTGGGAAAAACCTGAAAAAAGACGAACAAGGCTGTGCCTAAAAACATATAAAAAGCCCAAATGGGTACGTTGAGCATTGATACCAACATGGCCTTCCGGGCCTCGGCCATGTTTTTAGTCGCAGCATAACGCTGAATCACGTTTTGATTGGTGCCATACTCTTGCAGCCAGTGTGAAAGGCCCAGTACCAGCATCATAAGCCCTGTTTTATTCGTAAGGCTGAATCCCCAGGGTACCTTTTGTAGTCGGCCGTTTTCCAATTCGGAGAAGGATAATTTGTTGTTGGCCAGGGCGACTTCAAATAACTGTGTCAGACCACCGGGCAGTTGGTTGATAATAATAGATATACAGATCACACCACCAAACATCAGGATAACTGTTTGGATAACATCTGTCCAGATAACGGCATCTATTCCCCCCAAAACAGTATATACAGCTACAAAAGCTCCGCCCGCAAACACACTCCAGAGCTCATTCAGTCCGGTTATCTCATGGATGAGTAATGACAAAAGATAGAGAATGATACTGATCCGGAGGAGCTGGGCAACGATGAAAGTCACCGCGCCATATATCCTGACCGAAGGGCCAAACCGGGTTTCCAAATACTCATAGGCGGAGGTAATATTGGTTTTTTTAAAAAAAGGGAGAAAAAAATATGCCGCAAAGACCACGGCCAATGGCATCATCAGGTTGGGAAGATACCGCAGCCAGGCCGTTTTAAATCCATCGGCAGGGTAGGCGAGAAAGGTAATAGAACTGATAGAAGTACCTACCATGCTCAAGCCAACAATCCAGCCATTGTATGAACGACCACCTACAAAATACTGTTCGGTACTCTTATTCCTGCCAGAGAAAAAAATGCCCATGGCTACCATGCCAGATAAATAAATGAAAAGTATGGTGATGTCCAGTCCGCTGAGTGTCATTGCTTTTTGCCCCAATTCAACAAAGAATTTTTTATTTTTTCAATATATATGAAGGATTAAAAAACTCAAATTATCATAATATTGGATAATAAACCCTACTTTTGGTGGCAGATAGTTTCTAGCTTTGTTATTTTTCAGAAGAACATTGGTTTAAAATTTCATTTTTTACCCCTCTATGACGATATTTTTACAGCATTGGATTAGGTGTAAATTATACAGCAGGCCAGGTGAAATGTGTAAAGTTTAAGCCACAGACATGGTAAAATAGTTTTGTGTCATCTGAAATTTTAGCTGGATTAGAAATTTTGTTTTTATATTTACTAATAACAACGCACAACTTAAAGAAAGACGGTATTGTCAACTTATTGATGGAGTACAATGAAAGGAATGGCCTTAAGTTGACTATTGCCATATTGAACAATATTTTTTGCATATGAAGAGTAAAAGAAGAGAGCCAATCGCAATCATAGGTATTGGCTGTAGGTTTCCGGGTAATGTTAATTCACCTGAAGAGTTTTGGGAGCTGTTGACAGAAAAGAAAGATGCTTTAGGAGAAATACCTCCTGATCGATGGGATTTAGATTCACTCTATGCCCCTGAATTCAGAAGAGCTGGAAAAATAAGTGTGAGAAGAGGTGGTTTCCTCAAGGATGTTGATAAATTCGATGCCGGTTTTTTTGGGATATCGGCATTGGAAGCCCAGCGAATGGATCCACAACAAAGGATGTTGCTGGAGATTTCCTACGAAACTGTTCAGGATGCCGGATTGAGCTTAAATGACATCAATGGCTCTGAAACGGCTGTTTTTGTAGGAATTTCAGCCCATGACTATGGCGATTTACAAAACACCCCCCAGGAGCGTGTTAATATTGGCGCACATACCAATGTAGGTTCAGCACTTTGTATTACAGCCAACAGGATATCTTATAGTTACAACCTCAAGGGGCCCAGTATGGCCCTTGATACAGCCTGTTCGTCATCCCTTAACGCCATCCATATGGCATGTAGGGCCATTTGGGAAGGTGATGCCAGCGCGGCTTTTGCCGGAGGTGTCAACTCTATCCTGAAACCTGAACCCCAGATGGGCTTTAGTAAAGGGGGCTTCCTTTCACCCGATGGCACATGCTACTCTTTTGATGAACGTGGCAATGGATATATACGTAGCGAAGGTGCTGGTCTGGTCTTTCTGAAACCCCTTGCCCAGGCTGAAAAAGACGGAGACCGTATTTATGCGGTGATCAGAGGCAGTGCCGTCAATCAGGACGGAGCCACAAAAGGTATTTCAGTACCTAACCCCGTGGCACAGCAGGCTTTGCTGAAAAGTGCATATTTAGATGCCGGCGTTGATCCACATGAGGTGCAGTACGTAGAGGCTCACGGTACAGGCACTTTTGTAGGTGATCCTATTGAGGCAAATTCCATTGGAAAAGTGATAGGAAAAGACCGGAAAGACACTTGTTATATTGGTTCTGTTAAAAGCAACATAGGTCACCTGGAGCCTGCATCTGGTATTGCAGGAATTTCAAAATTGGCCCTTGCCCTTCAAAAAGGAATTATTCCACCCAATATTCACTTTCAGAAAGGCAATCCCAACATCGCTTTTGATGAGTTGAAGCTAAAAGTTCCGGTTGAAAGTATTCCATGGCCGGGAGCAAGTGGATTACCCCGCTATGGCGGTGTAAATTCTTTTGGGTTTGGTGGAGCCAATGTGCACGTAGTGCTTGAAAACCATGCCGGACAATTAGCAAAAGCCAATGATAAGCCCGGTTCTTTCATTGCCACACTCTCAGCAAGAAATAAAGAGGCCCTGACCGCCATGGCAGGTTCTTATATTGATTTTCTGAATGACAAAGAAAACAAGCACAGCCTGAGCGATATATGTTATTCCACCACGGTTCGAAACTCACATCACGATTTGCGCCTGGCTGTCGTGGCAGCATCGAAGGAAGAATTGGCCAACAGCCTGCAACATCACCTTGATGGAGAGACCCTCACAGAAGTGGCAGAAGATAAAGCTACTCAGGAAAGGGATAAGATTGT
>JAOUKJ010000091.1 GCA_029882675.1 Cyclobacteriaceae bacterium | reverse complement strand
TACTATCAGACTTGAAAAAGGAAAAGATCACTCACAGTATTTTTGGCGACATCTTTCTGGAGGACCTGCGTAAATACCGTGAGGAGCGGCTGAAGGAAGTAGGCCTTACGGCCCTTTTTCCCCTTTGGAAAAAAGATACCCGAAGGCTTGTGCATGAATTTATAGACCTCGGCTATAAAACGGTGGTAGTATGCGTAAAGGCCGATGTCCTCGCCGCTGACTTTGCCGGGAGGACAATAGATCATGATTTTCTTAAAGACCTGCCCAAAAATGTAGATCCTTGTGGGGAAAACGGAGAATTCCATACGTTCGTATATGATGGCCCTGTTTTCAGGGAGCCGATAAAATTTACATTAGGGGAAAAAGTGTATAAGGAGTATGAGGCCCCTAAAACTAAGAATGACACTTGTTCTTCCGCAACTAAAGATCTGAAACCCGCAGGTTTTCATTATTGTGACCTGATCCCGTGATCGATAGTGTGCCTTGATGGTCGGAAAATAATTCTCAAAAGACCTCTTCGCTGTGGATTTTAATGTCCCTGTTTTCAGGATAGATAAGCGCCTTGAACCTGAAGATGACCGGCTTGTACTTAAGGCCACCGGGAAGGCTTTTGTAAAGTAGAAAGGCAGCGAAATGACAGGAGATAAAAACAGCATAATATTTTCAAATTGAGAATTGAACTGATTATTAGAAATAGAATTATTTTAATATTCAAAAAAAGCTCATCACATACTATATACCCGGGTAAATAATTTAGGGGTTATTAAAACCTGAAAAATAAAAATGTATCTATAGAGAAAGTATTATATCTTTTTCTCCTTAACGTTGCCGACGAAATTTGAAAAATGCGCATGTATTATCGCATGTAAGGAAATAGGTGAATTCCAAATTATTGCGTAGTGCAGTTATCAAAAAATTTACTTATTTAATGATTATAAATTTAAAAAAAAAGTTATCCACAATTTGAAAAAGTTATCCACACCTATATGCAGGTTTTTACCAAATCACTTCTCTTTAACTGGAAAGGCACATATTGAAAATGGCAAAATCTGTGGATAACTTTATAAAAACGGGTTGTATTGCGCGTATAGACAATTTTTTAAACAAAACACGCCTTTCAGGTGTATACTTCTTTCAATCCTTCATTTTGTCGTTGAATGTAAGAGAAACTTATTCCTTTTGCTGACGGATAAGCTTTGTACGGTAGGTGTTAAAAATACGCGATTTTGAAATAAAACCCTTGTATTTACCGTTATCGATGACGGGGAGGTTCCAGGCATTAGTGATCTCAAACTTCCGCATGACTGATTGCATATTTTCATGAGTAGAAACGTAGGCAGGAGCACTTGACATGAGTGAATCCACCGCTACAGACTCCTGAGCCTCCTTATCAAACATGATTTCACGGATATCATCCAGGGTGATAACGCCCACCAGTTCCTCCTCCTTATTGACGACAGGAAATATATTGCGTTTACTCTTTTTCACCAGTTTAACCAACTCTCCCAAAGTCGCTTCGGGTTTGATACGAAGCAGGTCCTTTTCAATGATCTTGGCGAGGTCTATTTCACTGAGTACCTGGCGGTCTTTATCGTATTGAATGAGATCGCCTCTTTCGATGAGGTGTTTAGTATATAATGAATTGCTTTCAAAAAATGAACTGGTACTAAAAGCAATGGCCGAAACCAGCATCAGCGGCACAAACAATTCATATCCGCTGGTGATTTCAGCGATGAGGAAAATCGCTGTAAGGGGCGCATGTAATATGCCACTCATCGCACCGCACATCCCCACCAGGGTAAAGTTACTCGGGCTAATGACCTGATGCCCGGAGATGTGGTTGACAATACCGGCAAACACAAAGCCCGATATCCCCCCCAGGAAAAGGGAAGGTGCAAATATCCCACCACTTCCTCCTGATCCCAGGGTTAATGCCGAGGCCACCGGCTTGATCAGAAGTACCCCGATCAGGAAAAGGAGCAATACAATGATGTTGCTATACTGCCCTGAAAAAAGACTGGTGTTGAGTACTTCATTCGCCCGATCCGTGAGCAGGAGCTTTATCGTGGTATATCCTTCCCCATAAATTGGGGGAAAAACAAAAATGATGGTTCCAAGTAAGACACCACCTACCAGGGCACGTCCAAAAATATTGTTGAGCTTTTTAATGGCTCTTTCTATCTTGTAATTGAGCCGGGTAAAATAAACGGATACCAGCCCACTTGCAATGCCCAATAGAAAGTAATAGGGAACATCTGTAGTTGAAAACTGGTCTTTAAGTTGAAAGGAAAAAAGGACATCATCACCCAAAAGGGATAATGACACCAATGATCCACAAACTGAAGCTATAAGCAAAGGGACGAAGGTTGATATTCTCACTTCTGCCAGGATTACCTCCATGCAAAAGATAACACCTGCAATGGGGGAATTAAAGATGGCAGAAATAGCCCCTGCAGCCCCGCAACCAATCATGATATTTCGTTTTCGCTGATCAAGATGTACGAGGAGAGACACATTGGAGCCGATGGCCGAACCGGTAACCACAATGGGGGCCTCCAAACCGACCGATCCTCCAAAACTTACTGTTATCGCACTCGTTACCATGTGCGAATACATGCGCACACGCTGAATGATTCCCGAGCGTTTGGATATCGCATATAAAACTTTGGTAATGCCATGCCCTGTCCGGTCTTTGATGATATAATTAGCTACAAAGGTGGTTAACACAATACCTATCAGTGGAAATGCCAGGTAAAAATAGTTGGCATAGTTGATGTCAAAATTTCGGGTGAGCACCTTTTCAATGGAATGAACACTTACTTTCAATGTAACTGCGGCAAATCCGGAGAGAACACCTACGATTCCCCCTATCAAAAGAATAAAGTTCCTGTCGCTGATATATCTGAGTCGCCAGATCAGGAATTTAAGCAGGTAATCGTTGAAAAGTTTTTTTGTCATCGGGATGTATCCCGGCAAATTTATAATAATCAACTATACCATTCATCTTTTTCCGGTTATTTTACACCTCATCATCGGATGAGCTTGTATAGCGGCTGAAAAAGTTTATCCTGTTCTGGTGTGAAAAGGGTTATTTCAATTTTTATATTCAGTTGAGAGCTGCATTTCGGCAAGGGTAAAGAAGTATCATAAAATTTCTTTAAAGCCCGACACAAATGAAAAAAATGAAGTTGTATATTAAAACAGGGTACAGATGAATTGAATAACCGAATTGTTTAACATTAAATACCCCATCATCCAGGGGGGAATGGTATGGTGTAGCGTTTGGCTGCCGCGGTAAGTAATGCTGGTGGTCTGGGCCTTCTTGGTGCAGGATCCATGCGACCTGAGTTACTGGAGGAACATATCATAAAAACACGAAAAGCTACATCCTTGCCATTTGGTATCAATGTGCCCCTTTTATACCCCGCTATTGAAGAATTAATGCAAGTGATTGAAACTCAAAAGGTCAATATTGTGTTTACTTCTGCAGGGAATCCAAATGCCTGGACACCATGGTTAAAAGAGCGGGGTATCCGGGTAATCCATGTTGTTTCAAGTGTAAAATTTGCGCTTAAGGCGGCCGTAGCTGGTGTTGAAACAATTAGCACCGGTTAGCTTGTTGAACAATAATTTTTCTGAAAAAGTAAAAAAAGCAGAATTGTCAGGAGCAGGACCGGAGATGCTTCGGGAATTATTGGGAAAAGGAAGGGCAAAAATGGGTATCTTTGCAGGCGATTTGAATGAAGGAGCGTTGGAAATAGGACAAGTAGCCAGTACAATAAATAATATTAAACCCGCAGGAGAAATACTTAAAGAAATATGGGATGATTTTTTATTGATTAAAAAAAAGCTTTCGGACTAACCGGATATGAAAAGAACGTATATATGTTGCTAAATTATAAAGTCATGGGTGAAGGCCACCCATTAATTGTATTGCATGGATTTTTGGGTACGCTGGATAACTGGGTATCCTTTGGACGCGAATTAAGTAAAACGCACAAGGTCTATCTTATAGATCAACGCAACCATGGACGTTCCCCCCACAGTGAGGTATTTAACTACGATGTCATGGTCAATGACTTACTTTTACTGCTGGAAGAACATGAAATACAGCAACCTGTGCTTCTTGGTCATAGTATGGGAGGCAAAGTGGCCATGAGTTTTGTGAAAAAATATCCTGAGCAGGTATCAAAACTTATTGTAGTTGATATTGCGCCCAAAGAGTACCCCCAGCATCATCAACGGTTGTTTGATGGCATGACGGCCATAGACCTGGGAAGCATAGCTTCCAGGCAAGAAGCAAACACAAAAATGGCCGCCCATGTAAATAGTGAAGGTATAAGGCAATTTTTGCTAAAAAACCTGGAGCGTAACCATCAGGGGTTTAGATGGAGGCCTAATATCGATGTGTTGAAAAATAAGCAACATGAAGTGTTAAAAGGGTTAGACGGGGAAAATCTGTCCGCGCTGCCCGCTTATTTTATCAAGGGGGGTGAATCTAATTATATACTGCCGGAAGACCGGAAGGATATTAAGCTGAAATTTCCCAATGCCAAAATACTTACCATCAAAGGCGCCTCCCATTGGGTGCATGCAGATAAAGCTGAACCTTTTCTGAAAACCATAAAGCACATCCTCAGGGATTAATATTTTCTTTCCAAAGATATTGGTTGGCCATATTCCAGTTGTAAATCAGCACTTCAATATTGGCATTGTAGTCGCTGAACACTTTATTTATATAGTCGGCTTCTTTCTGCGTAAGGGTCTCCTTTTCGTATAACCGGGCAATACGCCCAAACTCTTTTTTACACAACGACTGAAAATATTCAATAATATTTACCGTCTGGTCACGGTATTCCCGATCATTATTAAAGGGCTTTATGCGTTTTAAATTGGCCAGGGCCTCATTACCCGTTTCGATTACTTCTATTCGCTTTTTGTCAAGAAGCTTGCCCTTTCTTTCATGCAGGATTTTTACCATGTCATTAAATTCTTTAGACACCTTGAAATATTCCAGAAAAACAGACCGGCTGTAATTGCTCAGCTCATTGATAAACTCCACGCGTTCGTCCAGGGAGCTGTGTCCTGTTTTGGTGATTTTTAATTCGTTTTTTTTGGCAAAATTTTCCTGAGCTACCCCCAGTTTATTGATGGCCTTCATCAGTTTCTCCTCCACTTGATCCTCCGCCCTGAAATACGCCTCCAGGGCCTCATAAGAGTCTTTATATTTCTTTTTTAGTGCCAGAACTTCAAGCAAATCTGTTTCGTATGTCTCCAGATAAACCCTAAAGGCATCGATTGTTTCATTTTTTAATCTTGAATTCCCATTGAAGGAGGGCATTTTTCTTATTTTGGTCAGCGATTCCCGGACATGGCCTGTAAACTCCAGGCGTTTGTTTTCTATAGCGATGTAATCTTCGCTGTGTACACTCAGCGCAATATACTCCAGGCTTTTTTCGATGAGTTCTGACTGTTGCTCAATTATAAAATTATTGTATTCTACCGGATCACTAAAATCCTGTGTAAAAGCAACCGGGCTTGTGGACAGAAACAAAGCTGACATTATCAAACAATTGGCAAAGTGCCGGGGCAAATAAATATGGATCATTCACAAATATATTTATTTTTTCTTTGTCGGGTTGGAAATTCAGCATGTATCAAACCCGCTTTTTCGTTAATTAAAGCCGGTATTAAGACCTATTTAATATGATATAGATAAAAACAGCAACATAATAGATTGATATCATTGCATATAAAATTACGTTTTGCTATTTTGAACACCCTTCCCAAAGGGGGTGTGAAGTGTCTTAAAATTTTATTAAATAAATAAATCCCTATGAAAATATTTGACGAAAAGCATATTAAAAACATTGTGCTGCTGGGTAGCACAAAATCTGGTAAAACGACCCTTGCTGAAACGATGTTGTTTGAGGCCGGGCTGATCAGTCGCCGGGGCCGGATAGAGGATAAAAATACCGTGTCAGATTACAATGAAATTGAACACGAACGGCAAAACTCTATATATGCAACCTTGCTTCACACGGAATGGCGAAATTTCAAAATCAATATAATCGACACACCGGGATTGGATGATTTTATGGGGGAAGTGATTGCTCCCGTGCGGGTAGCAGATACCGCCGTATTTATTATCAATGCGCAGCATGGGGTAGAAGTGGGTACTGATTTACAATGGGATTATATCGAAAAATTCAACAAGCCCACCATTTTTGCGATTAATCAGCTCGACCACAGTAAGGCCAATTTTGAAGAATCACTGGAATCGATAAAAGAACATTTTGGCGCTGCGACAACCTTAATGCAATATCCATTGAACCCGGGTGAAGGATTCAACACCATCATCGATTTGCTCAAAATGATAATGTATAAATTTCCACCCGAAGGAGGTAAGCCTGAAAAATTGCCTATCCCCGATAGTGAAAAAGAAAAGGCTGATCAGTTGCATAACGAGTTGGTGGAAAAAGCAGCGGAAAACGATGAAAACCTGATGGAGCTATACTTTGAAAAAGGAACACTCAACGAAGATGAACTGCGTCAGGGATTGAAAATAGGAATGAGAAATCACGATGTATTTCCTGTCTTTTGCCTTTCTGCATTAAAAGATATGGGTAGTGGCCGAATGATGGGCTTTATCGATAACGTAGCGCCTTCATCGGTTGATACAAAACCGGAAACAGACGAAAAGGGTAATGAAGTACCCTTCGATCCCAAGGGGGAACCCGTAGCTTTCGTTTTTAAAACCCATTATGAACCCAATCTGGGTAAGATGTCATTTTTTAAGGTGATATCCGGGGAGATCAAGGCCGGCACGGAATTGGTAAACCACCAAACAGGAACTACGGAAAGAATAAGTCAGATATTTATTGTGGATGGCCATAAGCGAAATCCGGTAGAAAAACTGGTGACAGGGGATATCGGAGCTACACTGAAGCTGAAAGACACTCAAACAAACCATACCCTGCGAAGCAATAAATCAAAAGTGGCCATCAATCCGATATCTTTCCCCGAATCACGTATCCGTACGGCCATTGAGGCAAAGAGCAAGGCCGACGAGGAAAAAATGAGTGAAGTACTTCACAAAGTGCATGAAGAAGACCAAACAGTTATTCTGGAATATTCGGCTGAATTGAAGCAACTCATTCTCTCCTGTCAGGGCGAACTGCATATGAATATCGTGCGCTGGATTATGGAGAATAATTATAAACTGCATGTCGAATTTATCAAACCTAAAATACCCTATAGAGAAACCATACAAAAGCTCGCCGAGGCCTCATACAGGCATAAAAAACAATCGGGGGGCGCCGGACAATTCGGGGAAGTATACATAAAGATAGAACCCTGGTATGAAGGAATTCCCAAACCTGATGGGCTAAGTGTCCGCGCTACAGAAGAGGTAGACCTTCCCTGGGGTGGAAAACTGGTGTTTTTAAATTGTATTGTTGGTGGTTCCATAGATGCCCGGTTTATTCCATCTATCCAAAAAGGGATTATGGAAAAAATGCAGGAAGGCCCGCTCACAGGTTCGTACGTGCGCGATGTGCGGGTTATCGTCTATGATGGAAAAATGCATGCGGTGGACTCCAATGACATCTCTTTCAAAATTGCAGGTGCCCAGGCTTTTAAGCAGGCCTTTGTCAATGCTAGCCCCAAACTACTCGAACCCATCAACGACCTTGAAGTGCTGGTGCCCGAAGACCTGATGGGTGATGTGATGACCGACTTACAAACCCGCCGTTCGGTAATCATGGGAATGGATACACGCGGCAAGTATCAGGTGATCAAAGCGCGAACCCCGCTGGCTGAGCTGGATCGTTATACTACCTCCTTGAGATCAATTACTCAGGGCAAAGCCAACTTTACCTCCCGCTTTGCAGAATATGCTCCTGTACCGGGAGACCTTCAGCAACAATTGATCAGTGAGTACCAGGCTGATGAAGTAGAATCTTAAAATTTCCTTATTACCTTTAATCCCCCGCTGTGCTGTTTACCAACAGGCAGTGGGGATTTTTTAATGACCATGGATATAACCAAACTGCGAAAAGATACCCCCGGCACAACAAAGGTGCTCCACTTCAACAATGCAGGTGCTGCACTGATGCCTGCTCCAGTGGTAAACGCCATGACCGATTACCTTGACGAGGAAACCCTGTATGGGGGTTATGAGACCATGATGAGTCAGTCTTCGCAACTTATGGCATTTTATGCGGAAGCAGCAAAAATGCTTCACTGCACACCCGGTGAAATAGCTTTTACCGATAGCGCTACCACCGCCTGGCAAAGGGCTTTCTTTAGTATACCGTGGCAGAATGGTGATAATATCATTACCGGCAACGCTGAATATGCCAGCAACTACATTTCTTTACTCCGGCTACAAGAACTCTTCGATATTGAAGTCAGGGTAGTCCCTGACAATATTTATGGAGAGACAGACCCAAAGGCACTCGAACAGCTTATTGACAAAAACACCCGACTCATCGCCATAACGCATATGCCCACCAGCGGCGGATTGGTCAATCCCATTGAAGAAATAGGGCGCCTGGCAAATAAGCACGGAGTCCTCTACCTGGTGGATGCTTGTCAGTCTGTTGGGCATTGCCCCCTTGATGTACGAACCATCGGCTGTGATTTCCTTACAGGCACCGGACGAAAATATTTGCGTGGACCCCGGGGTACAGGTCTGCTTTATGTCCGCCATGAAATTATTGAAAAATTATCGCCCCTTTCACTCGACCTTTATTCTGCGCAATGGACAGGCCCAAACACATACAAGACACGCAAGAATGCGTTGAAATTTGAAAACTTTGAAAGTAACCTGGCCGCAAAAGCAGGCCTGGCCGCGGCCATAAGGTATCAAAACAACCTGGGAATCGACAAAACCTGGAAGCGTATTCAGGAACTGGCCAACCTGTTGCGGAAAAAACTCAACGAAATACCCGGATTACAAGTGACAGACAATGGAAAGGTGCTTAGCGGAATTGTCACTTTTACGCATAAAAATTATTCAGCAAAAGACATCAAAGTGCACCTCGACAAGCAGCACATCAATGTGACTATTGTGCCCCTGGCCAATTCCAGATTACATATGGAAAAGATGGGAATGGAAGAAGTGGTGCGTGCTTCAGTACATTATTATAACACTGAAGAGGAAATAAGTCGTTTTTGTGAAGTTATCCCTTATTAAACCTACCCCATATAATACTTGTGCACCATAATCATGGAGTATATTATACTTGCCGGCCATATCAGTAAGAGCACCAGGCTAATCAGAAACTGATCGGATGGGCCATACGTTAAATAGACCGCCAATGGAGGAAGGAAAAAAGCCACAACCATCATCAGAAGGTAATCGTCATTATGAGTGGCATTGGTTTTGTCAAAGTCTCCACTTTCAGCCCATTGTTTGAGGTTTCTGCGAATTTCAGCCCTTTCATTACGAAAGGCTTTGCGGAAACTGCGCAATTCCTTTTTATCAACGGCAGGAATATCCTTTTCTGTAGACGGGATCATCATTGAACCGGAACCCGGTGCCGTCAGTACAGGCCGGATTCTGGTGTTGGCCTCCATTGAAGAAGCTTCCATCCGGTCACTTGTGCTACTCGTGGTTTCTTCGGTCTTTAGCAGAGCGGTGGTTGCATTTTCAACCATTTCAAGTTCGGGTGTATCCGCTTCAGCGATGCCTGGTTGGATTGGAGTTGTTGTACTATATTGTAAACTCCGGTTGGTTTGTTGAAAATATGCCCCGTATTTGGGTGCGCAAGCCTGGTTGATCAGCATAAAAATGATCAGGGTCGAAAGGGAATAAAATAAATTTTTCATATTTTGGCTAAATCTGTCTCTGAGCGTGAAGTTAATAAAACAAATTAAAAATACCTCGATCCTACAGCGCCAATATCCATGCCCAGCATGATTTCATAGGTGCCGAAATTACCTCCTGTAAATGTTCCGGACGAAACCTCTCCGGACATGCCTGCCCTGAACCGCTCATTGATCTCCAAAATACCATTTATACCGAAAGCATTGCCAAAGTCGCGCATGCTTACACCTACCCAAATTCGTTCATTGAGTAGGGCACTCACATTGATGTCTACCGAGGTAAAACCGCCATCAACGGTACGTAAAACAAAAGAAGGTTTTAGCTTAAACGCAAAGATCTGATCGAAAAGATAGCCCCCGCTAATGTAGAAATGCCTGCGGTACCTGACACTATTGACGGTGCCATTGTTGATGATGAGGTTCTGGAATTTCGGTACAGAAAAGCCAAAGAAATAATTGTCATCCATCACAAAAATGCCCGCTCCAAAATTGGGCCGGGTAAAAGACTCATTAATTGGCATAAAATTGGGATCAGGAGCCTCCATGTTGAGTTTATCATAATCATAGCTAAAATTGACAATGCCCGTCTGAAGCCCAAAGGAAAGGATGGTTCCCTTTAAATCGAGTTTGTAGGAATAGGTAAGGTGCACTTCATTATTGCTATTTACCCCATACCGGTCGTTTATCAACAGGACTCCTGCACCTACTTTATCATTGAGAAAAGAGGTATGCGCATTCAGTATGTTGGTAAGGGGTGCACCGTCTATACCTACCCATTGCAGTCTTGACTGGAAATTGAAGCTCGTCACCCCATAAATACCCGTGTAAGCCGGATTGAACACCGCCTGGTTAAAAAAGTACTGTGAGGTAGGCGCATCGAGTTGGGCATGTGCATTTAACCCCCCTAATAAGTAAACAATAATGATATATAATCTTTTCATCTTCATCGCCTG